>NZ_JBHYJH010000045.1:0-59236 GCF_042740445.1 Streptomyces sp. NPDC059003
ACGACCCGCACCGTCGAGAACACGCTCGGCTATCAGCGCGGAGTCGTCCGTCTCGTAGTCCTTCGCGGTCACCGTCCACAGGACCTGCGCCATCCCCAGCTCCTTCGAGACCTTCGAGACGCGGTCGTCGGTACGGCCCTGCGGCGGCCTCATGAGCGTCGACCTGGTGCCGGTGATCTTGGTGATGGCCCGTTCCGTGCGGCCGAGCTCGTCGCGGATCTCGTCGTCGGACGCATCGGTCAGCCGCGGGTGGGTCCAGGTGTGGTTCCCGATCTCATGGCCGTCCTTGGAGATCCGCCGCACCACATCCGGGTACTTGTGGATGCGTCGGCCCTCCAGGAAGAACGTCGAGGGCGCCTCGTACTGGTCCAGGAGGTCCATCAGCCGGTCGGTGGGCTTTCCGGGATTGCCGTCGAAGGTGAGCGCGATGCACTTCGCCTTCTGGCAGTCCACCTGCCCCTCCGGCTTGCCTCCCGCCCCCACGGCCCGGTCGCGTTCCTCGCCCGGCGAGAGAGTCTCCATCTCGGATGCCCGGATCACCATGACCACACCCACCGTCACGGCGGCCACCACGGCCAGGGCGAGGAATATCAGCAGCCGCGGCCGCTTTTTCAGGACGTTCATTCGCGAAGACTACTACGGTCCTTTACCTACTCTTTAGATACCCCCATTGCCCCCAACTCGCCTTTCCCGTAAAGGACTTCACCACCCGGGAAGCCGCACGGACGCCTCGAATATGAGACAGAACACACCAGGTCGACCATCACCACAGGGCGGCACCAAGGACACCGTTTGCTTTATGCGCGCAAACCCGCACACTAAAGGTTCGCCACCCGGGGCGCGCGAAGACCGATGACGGCACAGCCCGTCCCCACCGGTCACCGATAAGCGACACCGATCAATGACGGCGCCCTTTCCGATTTCACTGATCAATGGCACTCATGGCAGGCTGGAGCCCGTCCAACCCGTCGCGGTAAGTCCGCTTTGGCCTTCCGTTGCTGCAAGGAGTGCAATGCTCACCGTAGGTGACAAGTTCCCCGAGTTCGACCTGACTGCCTGTGTCTCGCTGGAGAAGGGCAAGGAGTTCGAGCAGATCAACCACAAGACCTACGAGGGCAAGTGGAAGATCGTCTTCGCGTGGCCCAAGGACTTCACCTTCGTGTGCCCGACCGAGATCGCGGCCTTCGGCAAGCTGAACGACGAGTTCGCCGACCGTGACGCCCAGATCCTCGGCTTCTCCGGCGACTCCGAGTTCGTGCACCACGCCTGGCGCAAGGACCACCCGGACCTGACCGACCTGCCCTTCCCGATGCTGGCCGACTCGAAGCACGAGCTCATGCGTGACCTCGGCATCGAGGGCGAGGACGGCTTCGCGCAGCGCGCCGTCTTCATCGTGGACCAGAACAACGAGATCCAGTTCACGATGGTGACCGCCGGCTCCGTCGGCCGTAACCCGAAGGAGGTCCTCCGGGTCCTCGACGCCCTCCAGACGGACGAGCTGTGCCCGTGCAACTGGAGCAAGGGCGACGAGACCCTGGACCCGGTCGCGCTGCTCTCCGGCGAGTGACGGAGCTCTGACCCAGACATGGCTCTCGACGAACTGAAGTCCGCCATACCGGACTACGCCAAGGACCTGCGCCTGAACCTGGGCTCGGTCATCGGCAACAGCCCCCTGCCGCAGCAGCAGCTGTGGGGCACGGTGCTCGCCTGCGCGATCGCGTCCCGCTCCCCCAAGGTGCTGCGCGAGCTGGAGCCCGAGGCGAAGGCGAACCTCTCCCCCGAGGCGTACACCGCCGCCAAGTCCGCGGCCGCCATCATGGCGATGAACAACGTCTTCTACCGCACGCGCCACCTGCTCTCCGACAAGGAGTACGGGACGATGCGCGCCGGTCTGCGGATGAACGTCATCGGCAACCCGGGCGTGGAGAAGGTCGACTTCGAGCTGTGGTCGCTCGCCGTCTCCGCGATCAACGGCTGCGGCCAGTGCCTGGACTCGCACGAGCAGGTCCTCCGCAAGGCGGACGTCGACCGCGAGACCATCCAGGAGGCCTTCAAGGTCGCGTCCGTCATCCAGGCGGTCGGCGTCACCCTGGACTCCGAGGACGTACTCGCCGGCTAGCTCCGGCGATCCCACTCGCGGCAAGGGCCCCCGTTCCTCGGAACGGGGGCCCTTGCCGTGCGGCACCGTCGATCGGCCTACGGCCTCGTCCTCAAACTCCCCCAAGCTCTTGAGGAGCAGGGGGTACCCCCTAGACGGGGCTGTTTCCCCGCGGCGGCTCCACCGGGGCGATCTCGACCGCCGTGGCCCCACGAGGCTGCGGCGCCTGCTTCAGCGCGGCCTCTCGTGAGTACGCCCGCAGATAGCCGACCACCGTGTTCGTCACCGCGACCAGCGGCACCGCCACCACCGCGCCGCCGATGCCCGCGACCATGCCGCCCGCGGCGACGGAGAGCACCACCGCCAGCGGGTGCACCCGCACCGCCCGGCCCAGGATGAACGGCTGCAGGATGTGCCCCTCGATCTGCTGCACCGCGAGCACCACCACGAGCGCCATCACCGCCGTGAACACGCCCTGCGTGACCAGCGCGACGACCACCGCGAGCGCGCCCGAGACCACGGCGCCCACGAGCGGGATGAACGCGAACAGGAAGATGAAGACGGCGAGCGGCACGGCCATGGGCACGCCCAGGAAGTAGATCCCGAGGCCGATGAAGATCGCGTCGATGAGGGCCACTATCACCGTGCCGCGCACGTACGCGGTGAGCGTCCGCCAGGCCTTGGGCCCGGCTCCGGCGACGCCGGGCCGCGCGGCCGCGGGCATCAGCTTGAGGAACCACTGCCAGATGCGCGGCCCGTCGTACAGCAGGAACAGCGTCGAGAACATCGCGAGGAGGATGCCCGTCATCGCCTCCACGATGACGGTGACGCCTTCGAGGCTCGCGGAGGTGATCTCCTCCGAGTTCGCGCCGACCGCTTCGCGCAGCGACTTCGCGATGTCGTTGATCTGGTCCTCGGTGACGTGGAAGGGGCTGTTGAGCAGCCACTTGCGCAAGTCCTCGATGCCGTCCTGCACTTGGTTGGAGAGCGAGTCCACGTTCTCCATGACCTGCCAGACCACGAACCAGCCCACCAGGCCCATGACCACGAAGCCGAGCACGGCCGTGAGCATCGTCGCGAGGCCGCGCGGCAGCCCGAGCCGGGTGAGCCGGGCGACGGTCGGCTGGAGCAGCGCGGTGATGAGCAGCGCGGCGACGAACGCGAACACCACGAGCTGCACCGCGCTGATGACCTTCATCAGGACCCAGACGGTGCCCGCGAGGACGAGCAGCCGCCAGCCGACCTCGGCGGCGACGCGTACGCCCCAGGGCACGGTGGCGACGGGGTCGGGCCGGGCCGCTATGGCGGGCGCGTAGGTGGGCGGCGCGGGCACCTGGTCGGCGGCGGCGGAACCGGGGACCGGCTCGTCCGTGAGCTCGTCGGCCTCGCCGCGCGCCTCGGCGGCGTGCCGCACCATGTCGGCGTAACGCTTCCTCAGGGAGAGCTTCGGGCCGGGGTGCGCGGGCGGCGCGGCGGCGTCCTGCCCGTCGAGGATCGCGTCGTCGGGGGCCGCGTCGTCGGAGGGCGGTGCGACGGACGGCCGCGCGGCTCGTGACGGCGCGGCGGACGAATCGCCCGCCGCGGAGCCCGCCACGGATCCGGTCGCGGAACCGGCCGCGGCGTCACTCACCGCCGCGGCGCTCACCGCCCCGTCGGACGTGTTCCCGTCCCCGCCCGAGACGTTCCCACCCGAGACGTCCCCGTCCGAGGCGCCCCCGCCCGCAAGCCGTTCCCCGATCCTGGTCAGGCCGGCGCCCACCCGTCCGCGCCACCCTGGTACTCGCGACATGATCCGTCCTCTTCCCCCGTCTTACCCCACCTGGTTCCCCGGAGCGTTCGGACCGACCGTACACGGGCGAAGCCCCTCACCGGAGGACGGTGAGGGGCCGTGGGATGGTTGAGAGCGCGTGCGCTCAGTACCAGTTGTTCGCCTGCCAGAAGCTCCATGCTCCGCACGGGCTGCCGTAGCGGTCGTTCATGTAGTTCAGGCCCCACTTGATCTGGGTGGCCGGGTTGGTGCGCCAGTCGGCACCCGCCGAGGACATCTTGGAGCCGGGCAGCGCCTGGACGAGGCCGTAGGCGCCGGAGGACGCGTTGGTGGCGCGGTAGTTCCAGGTGGACTCGTGGTTCACGATGTTGCTGAAGCACTGGAACTGACCGGCGGGGACCATCTGCCGGGCCATCGCCTGGACCTGGGCCACCGTGTAGGAGCTCCGCGGCGCGAAGCTGCCCGCGTCGCGGGTGGAGGAGCGGCTCGCCTTGTTCTCGAGCTTCTCCCGCTCCTTCTTCTCCTGCGCGGCCTTCTTCTTGGCCGCGGCCGCGTCCTTCTTCGCCTGCTCGGCCGCCTGCTGCTTGGCGACGGCGGACCTCGCGGCGTGGACGCGGGCCGCCTCCGCCGCGGACTTCTTCGCGGCCGTGTCGGCGGCCGCCGCCTGGGCGTCGGCCTGCTGCGCCACGGAGGTGGTCTGCACCTGGGCCTGCTGGCCCGCGGGTATGTCTGCGAGGAGAGTCGCGTCGCTTGCCGTCGCCTCGATGTCGTTCGAGTCCGAGGACTGGGTGTTGCCCGAGGCGACACCTACGACTGCGCCGACGGTGGTGACCGCGGTGGCAGAAGCCACGGCGAATCCCCGGACCGAAATCCGGCTCACACGGTTTCCTTCCAGCATCGCCCGCATAGGTGACCTCGCGGGCGCAATCGTGCCCCTGGCGCTGGCCTCCGTTGTTGAGCGGTCACGGGAGGCACGGGCCCGGTCGACAACTCCCGTGGCGGGAGCGCCGCGTGGTGCTCGGGCGGCATACGGCGGCCACTATGAAGTTCTGTTGTTCCGTACCGCTGGGGGTACAGGAGTGCCGTATGCGGGGCCTGACAGGACCCAGACTCTGCCGTAGCGGGATGCCGGGAGGCAATTCCGAGTTACGTGTGAAAGCTCACACCCCGTTTGCCTCAGGAGTTTTGCGGAAACCCCCGCACACCAAGACGCCGCCCGGCTAAGCTCTCTCGCTTCGCCGGGCGGCGCCAACTACCACGTAACCGTGGTGAACTTGGACAGGTCCGTCAGATCTGGCCGTCCTCCAGCATTTCGGTCACGAGCGCCGCGATCTGCGACCGCTCCGAGCGCGTGAGCGTGACGTGGGCGAAGAGCGGATGGCCCTTCAGCTTCTCGATGACGGCGACCACTCCGTCGTAACGGCCGACCCGGAGGTTGTCGCGCTGGGCGACGTCGTGGGTGAGGACGACGCGGGAGTTCGCGCCGATGCGGGACAGGACCGTCAGGAGGACGTTCCGCTCCAGGGACTGGGCCTCGTCCACGATGACGAACGCGTCGTGCAGGGAGCGGCCCCGGATGTGCGTGAGCGGCAGCACCTCCAGCATGCCGCGCGCCGAGACCTCCTCGATGACCTCCTTGCCCGCGACCGACCCGAGCGTGTCGAAGACGGCCTGCGCCCAGGGGCCCATCTTCTCGGCCTCGGTGCCGGGCAGATAGCCGAGCTCCTGCCCGCCCACCGCGTACAGCGGCCGGAAGACCATCACCTTCTGGTGCTGCCTGCGCTCCAGGACCGCCTCCAGGCCCGCGCACAGCGCGAGCGCGGACTTGCCGGTGCCGGCCCGCCCGCCCATCGAGACGATGCCGACGTCCGGGTCGAGGAGCAGATCGAGCGCGATGCGCTGCTCGGCGCTGCGGCCCTTGATGCCGAAGGCCTCCCGGTCGCCGCGCACCAGCCGGACGTTGCCCTCCGGCGTGATGCGGCCGAGGGCCTTGCCCCGCTCGGACTGGATCCGCAGGCCCGTGTGCACGGGCAGCTCCGCGACCTCGGGGACGTACAGCGTCTCCGCGTCGAAGAGGAGGTCGACCTGCTCACCCGAGAGGGTCAGCTCGGACATTCCGGTCCAGCCGGAGGAGTCCGTGATGGCGAGCTCCGCCCGGTACTCCTCGGCGAGGAGGCCCACGGAGGACGCCTTGATCCGCAGCGGCAGGTCCTTCGACACGACCGTGACGTCGTACCCCTCCGCCTGGAGGTTGCGGGCCACCGCGAGGATGCGGGAGTCGTTGTCGCCCAGGCGGTAACCGGCGGGCAGGACGCCGGGGTCGGAGTGGTTGAGCTCGACGCGCAGCGTGCCGCCGAGGCCGCCGATCGGGATGGGGGCGTCCAGGCGCCCGTACCTGATCCGGCAGTCGTCGAGCAGGCGGAGCGCCTGCCGGGCGAAGTAACCGAGCTCTGGATGGTGCCTCTTGGCCTCCAGCTCCGTCACGACGACGATCGGCAGCACCACTTCGTGCTCGTCGAAGCGCGCGAGCGCGTTCGGGTCGGCGAGCAGGACGCTGGTGTCAAGGACGTAGGTGCGCCGGCCTTGCCTGCGCTTTGTGCTGGTCACCACGGAAGGACGTACCCCCTCGGATGAGGTCGGGGAGCGACGGAGGGAACTGGGCCGGTCTGCGGCCCCCATGCGCGGGCCGAGGACCGGCCCTCCGTGTCGTCCGCGCTCGGCGCGCGGTCGTCCTTGCGCAAAGGGCCTCCCGGGCGGACGGCCCCGTGCCGTCCGCTGAGATCCGGCGCCCGTGAATCGGACGCCGACCTGGAAGGCTTATTCCCTCGAACAAGCGCAGCCATGCCATGGCATATGACGGCGCGTTGGTTAACTCCTGGTTACCGCGACCTCAGCGGGACCTGCGGGTCATCCGCCGTAACGGCGGTGGCGCGCGGCGTAGTCGCGCAGCGCACGCAGGAAGTCCACCTTCCGGAAGGCCGGCCAGAAGACTTCGCAGAAGTAGTACTCGGAGTGAGCGGACTGCCAGAGCATGAACCCGGACAGGCGCTGCTCACCACTCGTCCGGATCACCAGGTCCGGGTCGGGCTGGCCGCTGGTGTAGAGGTGCTTGGAGATCTGTTCGACGTCGACGCTGTCGGCGATGTCCTCGATCGGCGTGCCGCGCTCGGCGTGGTCGAAAAGGAGCGAGCGGACCGCGTCGGCGATCTCCTGGCGGCCGCCGTAGCCGACGGCGACGTTCACGAGTATCCCCTCGTGCGTGTGCGTCGCCTCCTCCGCCTCCTTCAGGACGCGCTGGGTGGAGCCGGGGAGCAGGTCGAGGGTGCCGACGTGGTGCACGCGCCAGCGGCCGTCGGCGGCGAGGCTGCGGACGGTGTCCTCGATGATGCCGACGAGCGGGATGAGCTCCTCGTCGGGACGGTCCAGGTTGTCCGTGGACAGCATCCACAGCGTGACGACCTCGACGTCGGTCTCGGCGCACCAGCCGAGGAACTCCTCGATCTTGTACGCGCCCGCCTGGTGGCCCTGGGCGGTGGTGCCGCCGGAGGCCTTCGCCCAGCGGCGGTTGCCGTCGAGGATGACGCCGATGTGCTTGGGCACCTGGTCGTGGTCGAGGCGGCCTTCCACCCGGCGTGCGTAAAGTCCGTACACCAGGTCGCGCAAGCTCACGGAATTCCACCTCTCACGAAAGTTGACCGCTGCCCCGGGAACCCGACCGGCCGGGGGGTTTGGGGGTCGGCCCCCGAGAGACACAGCGCATGTGTCGGCCCAGCCGTGCGAGCGGCAGTCCCCGAAGCCGAAAGAGTACCGCTGCGCGAGGGCCCCTCGGCCCGTCGGAGCGGCTTTGCACGCCCTTTGTACGCGCCTGTCCTTATGTACCGACCACGCGTGCACTGAAGTAGCTTCGCTCCCATGAACGAGGACACTTCCGCGTACCGCGCGGTTCCCGACCGCTACGACTCCATGGAGTACCGGCGCTGCGGCCGCAGCGGTCTCAAGCTGCCCGCCGTCTCCCTCGGCCTCTGGCACAACTTCGGCGACGACCGCACCCTCGACTCCCAGCGCGCGATCCTGCGCCGCGCCTTCGACCTGGGCGTCACGCACTTCGACCTGGCGAACAACTACGGCCCGCCGCCCGGCAGCGCCGAGCTGAACTTCGGCAAGCTCTTCGCCCAGGACTTCGCCCCCTACCGGGACGAGCTGATCGTCTCGACCAAGGCGGGCTACCTCATGCACCCCGGCCCCTACGGCGAGTGGGGCTCCCGCAAGTACCTGCTGTCCTCGCTCGACGCCTCGCTGCGGCGGATGGGCCTGGACTACGTCGACATCTTCTACTCGCACCGCTTCGACCCGGACACGCCGCTCGAGGAGACGATGGGCGCGCTCGCGTCCGCGGTCCAGCAGGGCAAGGCGCTGTACGTCGGCGTCTCGTCGTACACCAGCGAGCAGACCGCGGAGGCGGCCCGTCTCCTGCGCGAGATGGGGGTGCGGCCCCTGATCCACCAGCCCTCGTACTCGATGATCAACCGCTGGACCGAGGACGACGGCCTGCTCGACACCCTCGACGCGGAGGGCATGGGCTGCATCTCCTTCGTGCCGCTCGCGCAGGGTCTGCTCACCAACAAGTATCTGAAGGGCGTCCCCGAGGGCTCGCGCGCGACCCAGGGCAAGTCGCTCGACCCGGACATCCTGAGCGACGAGGTCGTACGCCGCCTCAATGGCCTGAACGACATCGCCGCGCGCCGGGGGCAGTCGCTGGCGCAACTGGCGCTGAACTGGGTGCTCAGGGACGAGCGGATGACGTCGGCCCTCATCGGGGCGTCGAGCGTGCGCCAGCTCGAGGAGAACGTGGCGGCGCTCGCGGGCCCGAAGCTCACGGACGCGGAGCTCGCCGAGATCGACACGTTCGCGGTGTCGACGCCGGGGACGAACATCTGGGCCGGCAGGAGCTGACCCGGGCCCGGGCGGGCGCCCTGGTGGCCCGCCCGGGAGCGCCCGTGCGGGCGCCCGGAAAGGGGTCCGGAAGGGGTCCGGAGAGGGTCTGGAAGGGGGGTCCGGAAGGGGGTCCGGGGCGGCCCCGGGGGCGGGCACAAAAAAACGGGCCGGTCCGTGGGGGGGGAGACGGACCGGCCCGAGGGGGGGTTTCCACCATAACCCTTCGTAAGTGCTTCGCGGTGCATCGGCGTGCCACAACTACGCTCCGAAACCGCCCGACGACTGCCTGAGCCCGCTCCCCCACTGGGTTTCGGCCCTCGGGGCGGGTTCTCACCGCTTCGGTCGGTACCCCTGAAGGGTGACCCGGAGGAAGGGCGCGCGCTTGACGGCGGCGGGCGCTAGCGTCGCGCGCATGGCGACGCTGGTGGTGCCGGGCCCTCCGGGGATCCCCCCGGAGATTCCCCCGAGGATTCCCCCGGAGATCCCCCTGGAGATCCCCTTGGAGATCGCGGACTCGTCCGGCGCGCGCCGGCGCGGACTGCTCGGCCGGGACGGCGTGGCGGGCGCGCTGTTGCTGACCCGGACGCGGGGCGTGCACACGCTGGGCATGCGGTTCGCCGTGGACGTGGCGTACCTGGACCGGGAGCTGCGGGTCCTCTCGGTCCGCACGATGCGGCCGGGCCGGGTCGGGCTTCCCCGGCTCGGGGCGCGTCAGGTCCTGGAGGCGGAGGCGGGCGCGATGGCGGCGTGGGGAGTGCGGGCGGGGGTGCGCCTGACGGTCGTACGGGGGTGCGCCTGACCGCCGCACGAGGGGGCGTCTGACGGTCGCGCGGGGACGCGCTCGGCGAGCTGTACGGGGACGCGCACGACGACGGTTCGGGGGCGCACTCGGCGGTCATGCGGGGGTGCGCCGACTGGTGTGCGCATCGCGCCGGGCGGCGCGTGGGGCGGTACCCGCACCTCACCGGGCGGCGCGTGGGGCAGCGCGGTCGGCGCGCGGGGGTGCGGGGTGGCGCACTTGGGTGCGGAAGGGGTGAGGGGGCTTGCGCGCGACAGGGGCGCACGAGGCCGCGCAGCCCCCTCCGCTGCGCGGCACCACCGCGCAGCTTTGCTGACGCGAATTAGCGTTGGTCTGAACTTACGCCAGACGGATGGCCGAATCGAGCCTGTTTCCCGAACAATCGATAACGATGCGGAATCGAAGGCCGCGCCTCCCCCGAATTGCCCGAATTACCCTGCCCCGCGCGGAGCTTCACCCGCCGCCCCGGTACACCGCTGTGCCTCAGGCGCTGCGCGGAGTGGCCGCGTCGGCCTTGGCGGCCTGCACCGCGACCAGGTGCTCCATGTGCTCGTCGCCCCAGATGCCGAGCGGCACCAGGGCCTTGTTCAGGGACTGGCCGAGCTCGGTGAGCGAGTACTCCACCTTGGGCGGCACCTCGCGGTAGACCTCGCGGTGCACGATGCCGTCCGTCTCCATCTCGCGCAGCTGCTGGATCAGCATCTTCTCGCTGACACCCGGTACGTGCCGCCGCAGCTCCCCGAACCGCAGGGTGCCGCCCGCGTACAGCGCCCACAGGATCAGGGGCTTCCACTTGCCGCCGACGACATCCACGGCCGCGTCCAGACCGCAGGCATACGGCCCCTTGCCCTTCGCCATGTCCAACTCCTCGTCTGCGTACCGACTTGATCGACAGTACCCGCCCGCCCCCGTGGTCAGCGCTTGCGGGCGTCGAAGAGGTGCCGGGTGCTGTGGGCCACGAACGGCCCCTCGTCCTGGATCAGCTGGTGCAGCTCGCGCAGGCGCGGCCGGTACGCGTCGACCGTGAACCCCGGGACCATCCACACCACCTTCCGCAGGAAGTGGACGACGGCCCCGATGTCGTGGAACTCCATTCGCAGCCGCTCGGCGCGCAGCGACACGACGTCGAGCCCGGCGGCCTCGGCCCGCGCCCGCTCCCCCTCCGGATCCCGGGCGCTCCTGACCTCCTCGGGCTGCGCCCCCAGGAAGTACTCGACGAGCTCGAACACGCTGCTCGGGCCCACGTGCTGCGCGAAGTACGTCCCGCCGGGCCGCAGCACCCGGGCGATCTCGTCGAAGTGCGGCGTGACGGGATGCCGGCTGGTGACGAGGTCGAACGCGCCGTCCGCGAACGGCAGCGGCGCGTCCTCGGGCGAGGCCACGACGACCGCGCCGCGCGGGTGCAGCAGCGCCGTCGCCTTGGCCACGTTCGGCGGCCACCCTTCCGTGGCCACGGCGACCGGCGGCAGCGCGGGCGCGGACGCGAGCACCTCACCGCCCCCGGTCTGCACGTCGAGCGCGGCCGCGGCCCGCCCGAGCCGCTCCCCCATGGCCCGCGCGTACCCCCACGACGGCCGGGCCTCGGTGGCCCGCCCCTCGAACCAGGAGAAGTCCCACCCCGCGGTGGGAGCGGCCTCGGCTTCGGCAACGAGCTCGTCAAACGTGCGCATGGAAGTGATCGTACGAAGCCGGGGCGGTCCGTCGCCTCCGGTTAATCGCCTCAGGTCAGCCGCCGCGGTTGCCGGGGTTGCCGGGCCGTCCGGCCTTGAGGTGCCGCGTGAGCGCCTGGAGGTCGTTCCACGCGGACGCGTCGCTTCCGTCGCCGAAGGGGTAGTGCAGGGCGGGGGCGCCGCTGGGGCCGAGCGGGACGGGGCGGTGCGGCAGCGGCGGACGGCGGGCGTGGTCGAGGCCGAGGGTGCCGATGTCCGCGGCGCCCAGGGTGAACGAGACGGGAACCGGCGGGAGCTCGAAGCGGGCGGGGGCCGTGAGGTCGCGGCGGGCGCGACGCAGCGTGACGAGCATCGTGCTCAGGCCGTGCTCGGCCACGAGTGCCTCGGCGAGCGGCTCGACGGCGTGCAGCGGTGGGGGTTCGTCGGCGCTGTGGCCCAGGGAGAGGGTGACGTCCTCCGCGACGCCGGACTCGGTGCGGGACACGCGCAGGGTGGCGAGCGCGGGCCGCTCGGGGTGGCCGACGGCGAGCAGATGGCTCGGCTCGGGGGCGCGGTCGCGGGCCAGGGCCGTCAACTGGCGCGGTGACCAGGGGAGGTTGATGGGTTCGGCGGTGCCCCAGCCGGCCGGTGCGGCCCCGGTGAGGTGCTGCCACGCGGTCTCCAGGGCGCGGCCGACGACCAGGTCGGCGTCCGGGGCGTGGTGGGTGCGGAAGGAGACGGTGAGCTGGCGCTCGGTGGCCGCTCCGGACGGGGTGAAGGCCGCCGCGACCGTGGCTTCGCCGTGCTGGTCGAGGGCCGGTGCGAAGGTGCCGTCCTGCCAGCGGAGTACGGCACCGGACAGGCCGTCGTAGTAGCCGCAGTCGGGGTCCTGGACCACCCAGCGGTTCGGCGGCCCGGTCAGGGCCGTGCGCAGGGGCAGGCTCAGGCGTGCGTGGGGCGGCGTGACGATGTGCAGGGCGCGGCCGGAGGACACCGTGGCACGCAGCACCTCGGAGAGCCACGCGGTCAGGGCGATCACGGGCCGGTCGGCGAGGACGACGGCGGTGGATGCGGTGAGGACGTCGACGGCGGGCAGGGCGCCGTCGGGAGCCGGGCGCGGGGAGACGTCCTGGCCGTCCGGCTCGTCGGGCGTCCGGACGACCTGGACCGTGGCCGCGTCCGGGGGCCAGGTCGTGCCGCCGAGCAGCAGCGTGAGGCGGCCGCAGAACGACCCGGCGAGGTCCTCGGCCTCCGGCACGGCGGTCGAGGCGCGCGCCTCGGTCCACCAGAACGGCACCTCGGGTGACGGGACGCGGGGGCCGAGGAGGCGCTCGGCCTCGCCCGGGGTGTGGACGATCACGGGTGCCTCGACCGAGACGAGCGGGCGGCCCGCGGGGGTGCACAGCTGGATGACGGCGTCGTCGGCGGTGGTCGTCACGCCCAGGTCGGGCCCGCCCGCGTGGAGACCGGCGAGCAGGGCCATCGGGTCGGGCATCGTGGGCGTGAGGGCGATGACGTCCTTGGTCACGGCGATTCCTTGTCGCGGGCCTCATGGGTGAGTGCCGTCTGGATGAGGTGGGGCCGGGTGCCGCGGCGGAGCAGGGTGCCGCGGCCCGGGGGTTGCGGGGAGGGGTGGAGGCCCGGGAAGAGCTGGCCCTCGCTGCGGTCGCCGGTCATCACCAGGGCCGTGGCGCCGGTCTCGCGCAGGGCCGTCAGGAAGGGCTCGTAGAGGGCGCGGGACGCCCCGGCGACGCGGCGGGCGACGACGAAGTGCAGGCCGATGTCCTGGGCGGAGGAGATGTAGGGCAGGAAGGGGGCCAGGGGCTGCTGGCCCGCGGTGGTGAGGATGTCGTAGTCGTCGACGAGGATGACGATGCGGGGGCCGGTGAAGGGGACGTCGGGACCGGGTGCGTCGGGGTCGGCCGTTTCCGGGAGGCGCTTGTCGAGTTCGGCGGCGATGCCGGTGGCGAGGGCCGCGGCGAGCCTGGCGTTGTGGGCGTAGCCGCCGCGGTAGGGCTCGGGGATGTGGCCGCGCAGGCCGCGCCGCGGGTCGAAGACGCCGAAGACGAGGTCCTTGTCGCCGTGCCGGGCGAGGAGCTGCCCGGCGATCAGCTTCAGGAGGTTCGTCTTGCCGCACTCGTTGTCGCCCAGGACCAGCAGGTGCTGGTCGCGGTCGAAGAGGTCGAGGAGAACCGGACCGAGGGTGTCCTGGTCGACGCCGACCGGCAGGCGGTCCGGCTCGGCGGCCGGCGAGGGGAGCTTCGCGGCGGGCAGGGCGAGCGGCAGGACGCGTACGGGGGCGGCGACTTCGCCGTGCCAGGTGGCGGCGACGGTACGGGCCGCTTCCTCCAGGGCGGTGCCGAGGTCGCCGGTGCCGGTGCCGCCGTCGGTGCGGGGCAGCGCGGTCTGCGCGAAGAGCTTGCCGTCGGTGAGGGCCCGGCCGGGGGTGGCGGCGGTGCCGGAGCCGAACGTCCCGGCGAGCTTGCGGTCGATCGTGGAGTCGGTGGGGTCGTTCAGGCGCAGCTCGATCCGCGTGCCGAACAGGGACTGGGTGGCGATGCGGACGTCGTTCCAGCGCAGCATGCCCGCGACGACGTGGATGCCGTAGCCGCCGCCGCGCTTGAGCAGCTCCGCGATCGCGTCGTCGAGGTCGGCGAACTCCTCGCGCAGCGCACCGAACCCGTCGACGAGCAGCACGATGTCGGTGGCACCGAGCTCGGCGAGCCCGCCCTTGGCGCGCAGGCGGCGCAGCTGGTCGAGGGAGTCGATGCCGTGCGCGCGGAACAGCTCCTCGCGCAGGGCGAGCTGGGCCGTGGCCTCGGCGACGGTGCGGGCGAGCCGCTCGTGGTCGGCGCGGGACGCGATGCCGCCGACGTGCGGCAGGCCCGCGAGCGCCGTGAGGCCGCCGCCGACCAGGTCGAGGCCGTACACGGCGACGTCGTACGGGGTGTGGGTGAGCGCGAGCGACAGGGTGAGGGTGCGCAGGAGCGTGGTCTTGCCGGACTGCGGCCCGCCGATGACGGCGACGTGCCCGCCCGCGACGTTCAGGTCGAGGATCCAGTCGCCCTGCCACTGCCTGGCCGGGTCGTCGAGGACGCCGAGCGGGACGCACAGGTGGCCGTGGGCGCCGGTCAGGTGCAGTCCGCGCGCGGAGACGCCGAGCGGTCCGGCCGCCGTGTCGAGGGCGACGGCGGCGGGCAGCGGCGGCAGCCAGATGCGGCGCACGGGCGGGGCGGCGGTGGCGAGTTGGCCGACCATCGTGGACATGACGGTGGGCCCGGTCTCGCGCTCGCGTGCGGCGGTCTCCTCGGCGGGGGCGGTGTCGTCCTGCGGGGCCGTGTTGTAGGCGGGGTACGCCCAGGCCGACGGCCGGTCGTCGGCGGCGTCGTCCGGCAGGGCGGGGCCGCGGCGGGCCCCGGACACGTACCCGGCCTTGAAGCGCGTGTACGTGGACGTGTCCACCTTCAGATAGCCGAAGCCGGGCAGCGGCGGCAGCTGGAAGGCGTCGACGGTGTCGAGGACCGTGCGCGACTCGTCGGCGGAGAAGGTCCGCAGGCCGAGCCGGTACGACAGATACGTCTCCAGGCCCTTCAGCTTGCCGCTCTCGATGCGCTGGCTCGAGAGCAGCAGATGCACGCCGATGGACCGCCCGATCCGCCCGATGGACAGGAACAGGTCGATGAAGTCCGGCTTGGCGGTGATGAGTTCGCCGAACTCGTCGATGACGACGAAGAGGTGCGGCAGGGGTTCGAGGCCCCGCCCCGGCTCCTTGGCGCGGAGCGCCGCGTAGTGCCCGATGTCGGCGACGTCCCCCGCGTCCTTCAGGACCTGCTGGCGGCGGGTGATCTCACCGGCGAGGCTGGTGTGGACGCGCTCGACGAGGTCGGCCTGGTTCTCCAGGTTCGTGATGACGCCCGCGACGTGCGGGAGGCCGGTGAACGGCGCGAAGGTGGCGCCGCCCTTGTAGTCGACGAGGACCATCGCCAGGTCGTCGGGCGCGTGCGTGGCGGTGAGCGCGAGGACCAGGGTGCGCAGGAGCTCGCTCTTGCCGGAGCCGGTCGCGCCCACGCACAGGCCGTGCGGCCCCATGCCGAGCTCGGCGGACTCCTTCAGGTCGAGGAGGACGGGCTCGTGCCGGTCGTCGACGCCGATGGGTACGCGCAGAAAGTCGCGTTCGGAACGCGGCGCCCACAGGCGGGCCAGGTCGAGGGCGGCCGGGTCGTCGACGCCGAGCAGTGCGGGGAAGTCGACGGGCCCCGACACCGGGGTGCCCTCGGCGGCGGACTCGGCGGACAGCCTGAGCGGCGCGAGCAGCCGGGCGAGGCCCTCGGCGCCGGGCGGGCTGACGGCGTCCACGCGCCCGTGCGGCGCCCGGGCCCGGTCGGGGCGCAGGTCCTCGACGGTGATCCGGTCGCCGTCGACGGTGATGCGGACGCTCACCTCGTCCGGCTCGTGGATCTGCTCCGCGAGCAGGTGCAGGACGGTGACGCCCATGTCGGCGAGCCCGACGGCCGCGTCGGGGCGCGGCAGTTCGCACGCCGTCTCCCCGTACACGTCGCTGACCACGAGCATCCGGTCCGCCATGAGCAGCGCCCGCTTGTCGGACAGGCCGCGGCGCACCTCGGCCGCGTACGAGGCGCGGCGGCGCAGGTCGGCCGAGCACAGCCGGGCGAGCTGGATCAGGTCGGGCGCGATCCGGCGGAGGGCTACGGGCTCCTCGTACGCGTCCTGACCGGCGCTCCGGTCGAGGACGTGGGGCAGCCACTTGCCCCACTCCCAGTCGGCGAGCCGCTCGCCGGGCGCGCCGAGTGCGATCGCCACGTCGTCGGGCGCGTGCGTGACCGCGGTCTGCACGAGCAGCGCGCGGGCCACGTTCAGGACGCCGTCGCGGTCACCGACGACGCTCACGTTGCCCGCCCGGTCGAGCGGCACGGTCAGCGGGAAGTCCTGGGCCACGGCGAACCGCGCCTGCAGGGCGCGCGCCTCGTTGAGCATGAACGGATCGGGCGGCGTGAGCACCCCGCTCCCGCTGTGCTGCCCGATCACGACCTCCTGCGCCGGCACGTCACCGGTGCCGACGCGCACGTCGAGGAAGTCGGCGTCGGCGCGGCGGCGCTCCCACCGGCGCGCCGGGTCCCGCACGAGGTCGTAGAGGGCCTCGGGCGGCGGGTTGAGGAGCCGGGCGCGGTCCCTCGCCTCCCTCTCCTCCGCGGCGAGTTCGGCGCGCTGCTCCTCCACGTACTCCAGATACCGCTCGCGCTGCGTACGCCGCGTGCGCTGCGCCTTGCCGCGCTGCGACAGGAACAGCGCGACGGCGCCGAGCAGCGCGAACACGAGCACGACCGCGCCGAGCGCCGCGAACTGGCTGGACCGGATCACGGTCATCATCACGACCGAGCCCATGACGCCCGCCATGGGGAGCAGCGCGGTCGCGGCGTTGCCCAGCTTGCCCTCGGGCAGGTTCGGGGGCGGCTCGATGACGTGCCGGTCGGGGGCGGCAGGGGGGCGGGTGGAGCGGGCCGGGCGGTGGACGAGGCGGTGGGTCATGTCTTCCTCTCCGTCTCCCTCACCGCACCCGCACGGCACGCTGCATCGCCTCGGCGGCGAGCCGGGTGACGGCCCGTCGGGTGCCGTCGGCGAGCCGGGCGGGGTCGATGGCCCCGCCGCCGGCGAGGTGGCGGTCGTACGGGACGGGCACGACGGTGACTCCGGTCTCCCGCAGGTGCGCGGTGGCGGCCTTCGCGTTGAGGGTCATGTCGGGTGAGCCCGCGGTGAGGGCGACGACGGTGGTGGCGAGCGCGGAGTGCGGGAGCTGCCCGAGCCAGTCGAGGACGAGCCGCGTGCCGCCCACGCCCTCGGGCGTCATCGGGGCGACGACCACGCGCGCGTGCGCGGTGTCCATGGCGGTGCGGGCGACCTCGCCCGGGAGCGTCTCGCAGTCGACGACGGTCGCGGCGAAGTAGCGGCGCAGGGCGAGCGTGACGGTGCGGTACGTCGCCACGTCCAGGGGCGCGCCGACCCGCCCCTGGCTCGCGGGAAGCAGCCAGCCGCCGTCGCTGACGGGCACCAGGTAGCCCGTGATGTCGGTCAGCTGCATGGCGGGGTGCAGGATCCGCGCCAGGTCCGCGCACGCCCAGCGGACCGACTCCGCGCCGAGGCGCACCGGGAGCGTGCCGAGCGCCGCGTCCGCCTCCAGGGCGAGCACCGGGTCGTGCCGGTAGTGGCCGAAGGCGCGGCTGAGCAGCGCGGCGACGGTCGTCTTGCCGACGCCGCCGCGGATGGAGGTCACGGCGACGACGCGGCCCGTGGTGACCGGCTGCTGGATCTCCCGGGCGGTGCGGGACTCCTCCGTGACCTCGTGCGCGGCGGACGAGGTGAGTCGGCGGATCGTGCGCCCCGTCCGGCGGAGCGCGGAGTCGCCGTGGTGGGGGCGGCCCTGGGCGAGGGCGAGGCGGGGGTCGAGGGTGGGGGTGGATTCGGGGGTGGGGAGGGGTGGGGTGGGCTTGGGTTGGGGGCGCTTGGCCGGGGTGGTCGCGTCAGCCGGGGTGGTCGCGTCAGCCGGAGTGCTCGTGCCAGCCGGGGCGTTCGCGCCGGCCGGGGCGTTCGCGTCGGCCGGGGCGGCTCCGGTCGGCCCGCCCGCCCCCAGCTCCCGCAGCACGTCCCGCTGCCAGTCCCGCCCCGGCGCGCCCTGTGCACGCTCTGCGCCCTGTGCGCCCTGCGCGCCCTGTGCCATGTCGGTCCCCACCTCCTACGCGAAGGTGTCGAGCAGACGCCCGTACACACCGAACACACCGAGCAGCAGCGGCACGAGCGCGATCACGCCCACCGACTCGACCACGTCCCCGAAGCGGCGCAGCCGCACCCGTACGTGCTCCGCGGGCCGCACGGCGAGGACCAGGAGCGGGGCGACGGCGAGCACGACGAGCAGCGCGAGCGGTCCCGCCGCGCCGGAGTGCTCCAGCCACGCCCAGACCAGGCGTACGACGACGACGGCGGCGGCCACGACCAGGCCGACGACCTCGGCGACGAGCGGAAACGCCCGCGCCCGCAGCGCAAGGACCAGCGCGACGGCCACGGCGAGCGGCACGGCCCACACCGACACCTCGCCCAGGGCGAGCACACCGGCGACGGCGGCGGACCCGGCGAGCACCAGGGTCGCGAGCACGAGGCCCCGGTGCGTGGCGGCCAGCGCGCTGCCGACCTCGTACCGGCTCACGGACACCCCGCCCGAACGCCGGTCGTCGAGCCCGGAGAGCCCCGATGCCATGAGCGCGAGCCGCGGCAGGACGCCGAGTACGACTACGGACAGAACCGCGAGTACGGCACCGACGCGGGCGGCCTCGGACTGGAACGCGAGGACGACCTCCCAGGCGACACCGCACCCCGCGAGCGCCCCCGCCCCCACCCATGCCCCACGCCCGACGGGAGTGCACCACCCGAGCAGCGCGAGCCCCAGGACGACGGCACCGCCGACACCGGCCAGCCGCCCACCGGCCGCCCACGCCTCGGCGTCCCCGAGCGTCCAGGCCCCGAGCACCCCCAGCGCGCCGGCCGCGAGGATCAAGGTGACGGCGAGGCTGGTCCGCCGCACGCGCCCGCACACCGCACCGGCGAGGGCCGCGGCCCCGGCGACGCCGAGCAGCCCGCCGCCGACGCGGGCCCCGTCGAACTCCCCGCGGGCCAACACCCCGGCGACCAGGGCCCATCCGACGACGAGCCCTCCGCACACCACCTGCCGGGCCCGGCTCCCCCACCGCCAGGCCCGCACGTCGAGATCCTCGGCGGCCTCATCGGTCACGTCGTGCACGACGGGCGCGGAAGGAGCGTCCTCCACACGGACGAGCCGCAGCACGGCACCGTCGACCACACCGGCGCTCTCCAGGGTGCTGTCCTGCGCGAGCACGGCCCCGTCCACAGCCACCAGATGCCGCAGCGCGGGCCGGTCCCCCACCTGATCGTCCAACAGCCGCATGACGTCGGGCAGCAACAGCCCGATCGGCTCCTGGGAGGGCAGTACGAGATCCACCCGCCGCCGCTCCCCCACCAGAGTCACCCGGCTCAATGCCCCCGCAGATATCACAAGTTAAAACCTATCACCGAGAAGAAGGAGCAGGAGAGGGCGATTCAGACACACCGTCCGTAGAGGAACGGGTAACGGAAGGCGCGCCCCCACCCGGCTTCTCCTTCATCACCCGATGCGCAACAAAGGACCACCCCACGCATCCCGCCCCCAACACGGCGGCAATCACAATCCCGGCGAACACTTTCCCCATCCGCTCATCCACGGACCGCCGCTGCCGCTCCCCACCGAACAACACCGCATCCCGAATCCGCCGCCGCCGAACGGCAACGGACTCCAGCAATTGACTGTCGTAGTCCTGGGCTGCCATCACTCCCCCTGACGCCGCACGGCCACGGTGCCGACGACCTTGTCATGCCGTACCCCGCAAATCCGCTTACCGAGAGCCGAGCCGAAGCCGGGACGATCGGCCAACACCGAACCGGGTCCAGCCGCCACGCGCCCCGGCACGGGCTCCGCATGCCAAGTCGCCGAAGCCTGGGAGTACATCAACTGAGCCTGGGGATACACCGGAGGACCCTCACCGGCGAGCGGACCACAGTCGGCAGGGGGAGGCGGGTAAGACATGCTTTACCTCCAGGTCGTCGCCGGTGGTGACTTACATAACGTCGAGGCGTGAACGTTCGGGCATTGTTGAGGGAATGAGCAAGAAAGCGAGCCTGCGGCATCGGACTGGCCACCTCACCATCTTTCCTCCACCCAATCCAGAATTTCGAGGAGCCTCGGGTGTTCCACATGCGGCATGGAATATCCACGATCTCGCATGTGGACCAGGAAGGCTTCGGGCACCTGCACGTGATGAGAACGCACGTAGAACCATAGGTCGCCACGCCACAGCCACTCACCATCCGTGTAGAGGGAGTCGCCGCCCACGATATCCTCCCCCGATCCCAGTACGTCCGGGGCAGCACCCATCACGGACAGGATTTCATGCCCTGCCCGGAGATAGCCCACGATATCGCCCTGATCAGGCTGGGCGCGCAGGGAGAGGAAGTCTCGTACGCTGCCGCGAGGACGCCCGAAGTTCGGTGACCAGAGCTCCGTGAAGTGGTCTGCGATCTGCATGGAAACCTCTCTACTTGGCCAATGGGAGGAAGATTCGCCAATACCCATTGTCCGCGATCCTCGGGACCTGGTTGGGCCCCCGCAGCGGAGAGACTCCCACCTTGTTGGTCGGCGCCATCACCGGAACACCAAGCTCGTTCGCAATCTCTTGAGCGGCCGAATTATGCAAAAGTCCCCCATTTGCAGTGGTCGTCGCACCCGACCCACCCGGCGGTAGATCCACTGCTTTATTACCGTGCAGCCATGCCGTATGACAGGAGACGAGCCGCACAGCACCGCCATCGTAGCTAGGGTTGTTGCGAATCGCCTCAGCAATATGCGACGGGTGTACATCGCCGGGAGAGAATCCCATGCCCGCTTCATTGACGCGTCCCGGCTCGAAGAAGCCCCGGCCATTGCCGTGCACGACGACATCGTGATAACCGCCCAGCGGCTTCACGAGGCCAAAGTTCACAAGGGTGTTCCGGTCGTATCCGATGGCTGTCGCGCCATCACGATAATAGACGTGGTCTCCTGTATCCAGGATCACATCGCCTGCCTCCTTTGGAGGGACAGGGATCTTCGATTCAGGAGCGATGCGGGCTTCGAAGTCACGGCGTGTTCCCATCCCATGGGGGTCGATGCCGTCGCGGAGATCCCCTGGAGCAGGACCGACATGTTCCCCGGAGCCGCGCATGCCAACGAGCTCGTCATGGCCGGCGGCCCTGCCAGCATGGACTGGTTCGGCCACCCGTCCGAGGACCTTGCCGTGCTCATCGACAATGGCACCCTCGCGCGTCATGTAGATGGTGCTGCCCTTGCTGTTCGTGTACGGCCTGGCGTCGTCCGGTACGCCCGCGGGGCGCGCGGTGGCGCCGGTGTCGTCCGCAAGCCGGTAGGGGCCGCCGGTGGTGTCCACAAGCGCACCCGGACGCAGGTCCTTCAACCGCCCCATCAGGTCGCCGACCTTGGTCGCCCCGAACTGGACGCCCTTCGCCGCGTACGTGAAGGGATCCACCGCGCGGCCGAACCGGCTCACCGCCGAGATCGTCTTGGCCGCCGCGCCGCCCTTGGCGGCGGCACCGGCGCCGCGCGTCGCCACGATCGTCAGCGCGTTGAAACCGACCAGGCCCCCGGCCCGCGCCGGGTTCTTGCTCCACTGGTCGTACGCGATCAGCCCCTTGCCCGTGTCGACGACCGCCCTGCGCGAATCCCGCAGCCAGCCGGGCAGCTGGTCGTCCTTCGCCATCCAGAAGGCCCCGCCGGCGGGGCTCATCGTCAGCGCCAGACCCGTGCCGAGCTTGGCCAGATTGGTCCACGCCTCCCCGGCGGCACCCCAGCCGTCCTTGCCCACCAGCGTCCCGAGCGCCTTCACCGAGCCGCCGAGGCCGTCCACGAAGAAGCCCTTGCCCACGTCCTTCGCCTTGTGGACCAGCCAGTCGATGCCGTCCCGGTCCTTCTCGACCTTCCCGCCCCAGGGAAACGTCTCGGCCTGGTCCAGGACCTCATCGGTGTAGCCGTACGTGTCGCAGCTGGTGGTGCCGTCACTGCTGGGTCTCAGCCTGACCCCACCGACCAGCCCAGTGATCTTGTTGTGGCAGCCGATCTCAGCCGCCCGGAAGGCCTGGGTAGCGGCCTTGACCTCCTCCACGAGGCGGTTGTTGTGTTCACGCTTGTCGTCGTCCTTGCGCCAGTCCTCATCGGTGGAGACCTCGTCGATGTAGAAGGCGCTGGCCTCGGTCTGCAGCTGCTTGAGCTTCTTCACGATCGGCCGCACATCGGTCGCGTACTCGCTCAGCGCCTGCGCCACCTTCTCCAGGTCGTCGGCGAACGCGTCCGTCTTCGTCTTCACCGGCTTCGTCGTGGCGAACAACCGCTCCGCCTCCGGCGCCTCGTAGAACGCCGAAAGCCCCTGGAAGTCGGAGTGCACGTCCCCGCCGGCGTCACGGAACTGCGACGCCTCGCGGCGCAGGTCCGACACGTCCCGCTCCAACTGCTCCAGGTCGCCGGTGAACTGCGGTATCCCGTTCGGGTCGATGGGCTCGTTACTCACTTCTTGCCGCCCCCGCCCCCGTCACTGCCACCGCCCTTGACGCCGGGCATGTCGGGCACGATGCCGTTGATGGCGTCACGGTTCTTGCTCGCGGCCATGTCCAGATCGCCCGTCACGTACGCCTGCGTGGCCAGATGCGCACCGAGCAGGGAGCTCGCGGCCCGCCGCGAAATGGACTTCAGATCGTCGTTCCACTGCCGGGCGAACACCCCGAGGGCGGAGGCCACCGGCCCCTGCGCGCCTTCCCCACCCTCCTCGCGGGTCTTCCCGTCCCCCTCGTGCCCGCCCTCGACGATCGTGCCCGCCGAAGCCGCCGCGCTCGGCAGCGTCTTCTGCATCTTGTTGCCGGCCTTCGCCATGCGCTCGGCCGACCCACCGGCTCGCTTCAGCACGCCGCCGACCCCGCCGGGATCGATGTCCCACGCCGTCACCACACGCCCCCTTGATCCCCGTCAGCCAGGCCGCGCCGTATGCGCGGGCTGACCCCCGACTGCCCCGAACCGCCGCGCGCTCAGCCGATGTTGTTGACCGCGGCCCGCGCCTTCGCCAGCGTCGTCTGCGCCGTCCCGTCGTTGTCCTCCAACGTGGACCGCACGAGGCGGATGATCTCCCGCACCTCGTTCGCCGCCTTGTTCCAGCGCACTTCCTTGCCGTGGTACTCGTCCGACACACCGTCGGCCTGATAGTCGGCCATCGCCGCCTTCACGGCCCGGTCGCGGTCACCGAGCACCCGCTCCAGCTGACCGATGACGATGTGCAGACTGCCCTGTACGTCGGCGGAGGCACCGGTGTCGTACGAACGCCGGTCCTGATTCCCAGCCATGGCAAAACTCCCCGTATCACCCGTATCAATGGAATGGGCCGAGCGGGGTCACCCCAGCACCCCAGCCCCTGTCGCACAGCGCCGATCAGCCGGAGAAACGGGCCGCCTGGAAATTCGCCGCCCCCATGTTCCGGCTGGCGTTGTCCGACTGCTCCTGCGTGCCCGTCCCGAACGCCTCGTCCATCCCGGCCTGACCGCCCAGAATCGACTGCAGCGAACCATTCAGCGCCGCCGTGATCTCATCCGCCCGCAGCTTGAACGAATCGAACGTCGCCTTGCCCGCCCCGTTGAACTTCCCCTCCAACGGCTCCGCCGCCGACACCAACGCCCGGATCAGCGCGCCCAGATCGTCACTGGACCCCGACGTCTGCTTCCCCAACGTCGCAAGCGTCGTCTCACCCATGTCGAACTTCACGAACCCACACCCCCGCATCAGCTCTCGCCAGGAGCAACCCCGTCAGGCCGCCCACCACGCCTCACGCTGCGCTCAGGTCGCGCGGCGCAGCGCACCGAGCATCCTGTCCCACAAGGCATTGCAAGCGCAACGAAGTTGAGGCCACCGGTGACGTGATCTCGCCGCGGGGGATCTCACACCTGCGGAACGTTCACACAGGTGCCTTGCCGAGTTTCCACCTCGCTGCGGGCCGATATCGACTCCCGTGCACGTGCGCTGTGGCCGAAACAGTGCGTCACCCTCTGGGTACGGTCGCTGCTTATTCGAAAGGGCCGCACGGCGGGCCCGCCGGATAGCCTGCGCCGCATGCCTTCACACCCGTTCGTACCCGACGACTTCATCGTCCCCCTCGCGCTCACCGGCGACGGCTTCCGCCTGGAACCGCTCGGGCCGCAGCACAACGACGCGGACCACTCCGCCTGGACGTCGAGCATCGACTACATCCGGTCCACCCCCGACTTCCAGGGCGGATGGCCGCCGCCCGGCGGCATGAGCCTCGCCGAGAATCTGCGCGACCTGGAGCGGCACGCCGTCGACTTCGCCGAGCGGCGCGGGTTCACGTACACCGTTCTGGAGGAGCCGGGCGGGGACGTGATCGGGTGCGTGTACGTCTATCCGTCGCGCGACGACGCCGGGGTCGCCGACGTGCGGTCGTGGGTGCGGGCCGACCGCCGGCACCTGGACGCGGCCGTCCACGAGGCCGTCGCCGCCTGGCTGGCATCGGACTGGCCCTTCGAGAAGGTCCGGTACCGGCCGTAGGCGTACGCGCCTTGCCATTATAGCAACAACAGTTGCGGCTCCGGCCGCGGTGGTCGCAGCCTGATGACCGACGCAAGAGCGTCAACAACCCTCAGGAGGCCACACGATGACCACCCACACAGGCAACGGGCCGCTGAACAACCGCGTCCACCACGTGCGAGCCGGTGAGCTGGACGGCAACACCGCCATCAGCGGCGGCACGGTCGGCTCGAAGAAGCTCTGGATGGGCCTGGTGGAGAACGCGCCGCTGAGCTCGACGGACAACCACCACCACGGCGAGTCGGAGGCGGGGATCTATGTGGTCAGCGGCCACCCCGTGTTCGTCTTCCACGACGGCACGGAGGAGGTACGGATCTCCGCCGGTCCCGGCGACTTCCTGCTCGTCCCGCCGTTCGTCCCGCACCGCGAGGAGCACCCCGACCCGGACGAGCCCGTGGTCGTCGTGATCGCACGGACCACGCAGGAACCCATCAAGGTCTCCGTGCCCGAGCTCTACCAGCTCGAGGAGACGGGCGCGCGGTAGGCGAGGGGAGCGGTCTCCGGCGGCCGCGTCGCGTGCTTCCACTCCTCGTGGTCGAGGCCGCGTTGGCGCGGCGCCGCCCTGACGCGCATGATGCCGAGCAGGCGCTGCTGGTCCGCGCTGAGGTTCCCGGCGGCCCCGGGAGGCGGACCGGCGCCTGGCCCGGCTGAGGCGTGCGTCAGCCGCCGCCCTCCGCCGTGGCGCCGCCGGACGCGCCGGACGCGCCGCGCGGGAACGACACCTCCACCCGGCGGTTCTTCTTGCGGCCCTCCTCCGAGCCGTTGTCCGCGATCGGGTAGTCCTCGCTGTAGCCGCGTACGGAGTACGTGACCTCCGGCCCGAGGAAGCTCGCGAGCCTGTCGTGGACGGCCTCGGCGCGGTCCTTCGACAGCTTCTTGCCGTGGCCGTACGTGCCCAGGTTGTCCGTGAAGCCGAAGACCCGGACGTCCGTCGCCTTCTGCACCTTCGCCTCGTCCGCGATCGCCTTGATGCGGGCGTTCGCCTCGGGGTTGAGCTTCGCGCTGTCCTTGGGGAACAGGACCTCCGCCTGGAGCGCGAACTTCACGTCCGTGTTGGTGTCCTCACGCCGCTCCTCGCCACCCATGTCCTCGACGACGGACTTGATGTCAAGCACCTTGGCGGGGGCGAGCGTGGCCCCGTCCGCGAGCTTCAGGCCGGGGCTGTTGGCGTCGACTTCGGGGGGTGGGGAGGTGGTGGTGGAGCCGGGGGGTGCGGAGGGGTCGTCGTCGGCCCAGGCGGGGGTGGGCAGGAGGAGAAGTACGGCGGCGAGGGAGGTGGCCGTCGTCGTGGCGAGAGCTCCGCGTCGAGCGCGCCTTCGCGGGTGAGCCATGGGTCACTCACCCTCGCTGAGCTCGATGGGGGCCGGAGGCATCGTCGGTACCTGCAACTGCACCTTGGTGGTGTCTTCCGGAGGTGCCGGGAACTGGGCGAACCAGTCGGCGGTCTGGTTCTGGTTGATGCCGCCTTCGAACTTGGTGCACAAGCACCGGCCAGTGGTGTCCCGCAGCACGAGGTACTTCTTCTTGCCCTCCGGGTCCACGATGGCCGCACCGGCCAGCGACCCGCCGTTCTTCTTGAGCTCGGTCTCGTCACTCCGCCATTCGCTGGCGACCCAGATCCCCGACGTCCCGTTGGTGACCTTGCCGCTGATGGTCAGGAAGCCGCCTTCGTCCCGCTGGGCCGAGGTGACTGTGAGCGTGATGCCGTTGCTCCTGACCTCTGCCAGCGTCTCGTTCGACGCGGTGTCGTCCTTCTCGTTGCCGTCGTCGCCCGCGTCCTTGGCGGGCTTCGATGCAGACGACTTCTCGTCGGACTTCGAGTCGTCGTCCCCGCCTCCGCCGCAGCCGGCCACCGTGAGGACCAACCCAGTCGTGATCGCCACCGCGGTCATTGCCCTGCGGGTCTTCATGGTGCGCCGAAGCTTCATCTCAACGGCTTCCTTTACTCGTTGGTCGCTTGTCAGTCGGCAAGGTGCACGGAGAACAGCACGGACGCGTCCGGCAGGTCGTCCGGGTCAAAGTCGTCCGGGTCGATCTCTATGGGGTCATCCTCGCCGTCGCAGATGAACTCCACGGCGTCTTCCGCGTCATCGGGCGCACCGGCATCGCAGCGGGGCCTGATCACAGCGGTCGCTGAGGCCTTGGCGTGCTGCGACTCCGTGCCCGGGATGATCGAGTCGCCCACCGTGTAGTTGGTCGTGACCTCCGCTCGGAAGCCGGGGAAGCCATTGACTTCCGCCGCGCCGAAGCCCGTGACCTTCGAGTCGTTCTCGGCGGCCAGCGCGTCAGCCGCCGCCTCGGCGCCTTCTCCCTTGAACAAGTCCCCGTCGAGCCAGTCCAGCCACTCGTCGCCCTCGCCGGTGCCGATCGCCTTGCCCAAGCCCTCGACCAGTTCGTCCCTGGCATCCTGCGCGGCCGCCAACGCCGCCGCGTCCGCCGCTGATTGTGCTCCGTTCCGCGCGGATGCGGCTTGGGCGAATGCGAAGAACGCGAACGCAGCGAAGAGCAGGATTCCGGTCAGCCAGATATATATCGGTAGCGTCTGTCCGCGATCGCTCCGCAAGTGGCGGCGGGTCAGCCTCCGATGACGTCGTTGACCGCGTTGCCGATCGCCTGCGAAATCTTGCCGTCCAAGCCCAACTGATCGATGAGCGTGTAGATCCCGGCAATAAGAATCATCAACCCCGCATACTCCACGAACCCCGCCCCCCGGTCCGCGTCCCTCCCCGACATCCGGCTCACCCGGGAAGCCATAGTCAGCGTCCACGTCACCCACGCCCCCAGCAAGCGATCCTTCAGCACGACGGACGACCCTTCTCTCCGACCCAGTACCCATCCCAGTACCGCTGCCCATACCGCGACCGACGCCACTGTCGCCAGGGGCAAGGTACGCCACAACACGTGCACCGGCAGAGACTCTGCGCATCCAACGCCCGTGCGGGCAAGCAAGTTGGCCAGTTCTCTTCCCTCTCGGCGAGGTCGGCATGCGCCGCCGCCGGGCCCGGGGCCGCACCGCGCGCACCCCGCTAGTCCCCCAGAATCGAGCCGAGGTCCGATCCCGAACCCAGGAACATGCCGGCCGCGATGAGGATCATCGTGGCCGGGAGCATGAAGACGAGCGTGACCATCGTCGCCTTGGGGATGGTCTTCGCGGCGCGGCGGCGGGAGTTCTGGGCGTCCGTGCGGCGCATGTCCGTGGCGAGTTGGATGAGGGTCTCCGCGATGGGGGAGCCGAGTTCCTCGCCCTGCTGGAGGGCGGAGACGAACTGGGCGACCTGTTCGGACGCGTTGCGGCGGCGCAGCTCGTCGAAGGCCTGGCGGCGACTGACGCCCATGTCCATCTGGCGCAGCGTGATGCGGAGTTCGTCGGCCCAGGGACCCTCGTACTTCTCCGCCACGCGGTCCAGGGCCTGGCGGAAGCCGAGGCCCGCCGAGACGACCACCGCGAGGACGTCCAGGAAGTCGGGGAGCGTGCGGTCGATGACCTCGCGGCGTTCGCGGATGGCCTGCCAGATCAGGGCGTCCGCGGCGACCGCCCCGAAGACCAGGGTCATCGCGCCGAAGAGGGGCTGGCCGTTGGTGAGGAAGACCAGGCCGAGGACGACGCCGAAGGCGCCGTAGACGGCGCGGCGGGCGGCGTAGCGGTCGATCGTCAGGCCGCCCGGGTTGCCCGCCATGTCGATGCGACGGCGCTTCGCGGCCACCCGCTTCGGGCCCATCATGCGCAGGACCAGCGGCGCGAACCGCATGCCCAGGCGGTCCACCGCCCCGCCCGCCGTCGAGACCCGCGAGGCACCGACCTCCAGGGCGACCGCCAGGTCCGGCGGGAGCTTGGCCTCCGCGCGGTACATGCGGATGCCCTGGCAGACGCCCGCGACGGCCAGGGCCATCAACGCGGCCAACCCCAACGCCAGCACCGTATCCTCAACTCCCCTCTCAGACCTCGATCTTGCCGAGCCGTCGGATCACGAAGAAGCCCACCGCGTAGAGACCCAGCGAGATCAGGATCAGGGTCTGGCCCAGCGGGGAGCCGGTCACGCGCTCCAGGGCGCCCTCGTTCGAGGAGTTGATGAGCAGCAGCGAGCCGAGGCCGAGGAGCGGGACCGTGAAGGCCGTGGCGTGGACCTCCGAGAGCATCGTGCGGACCTCGCGGCGGGTCTCCTTCCGGTCCTCCAGGGTCTGGGTCAGGTTCCTGAGGGAGCTGACCACGGAGCCGCCCGCCTTGTTGGCGAGGACCAGGGTCGTCACGAGGACTATCAGTTCCCGGGACGGGAGGCGCTGGGCCAGCTCCTCCAGCGTGTCGTCGATCGAGCGGCCCAGGGTCAGCTGGTGGGCGACGTGGGAGAGTTCCTCGCCCGCGGGGGCTTCCAGCTCCTCCGCCGCCATCGCGAGCGACGTCCGCAGGGCGAGGCCCGCCGCCGTCGCGTTCGCGAGGATGCGGGCCACGTCGGGGAGCTGGTTGATGAACGCCTCGATGCGCTTCTGGCGCTGCCAGTTGAGGAAGATGACGGCGCTCCAGACCGCCACGACGCCCGCGATCGGGCCGAAGAACGGGGCCAGGGAGGCCGCCGCGATCAGCCACAGGGCCGCGACGACGGCCATGACGTACGTGAAGAACTCGCCGGGCGTCAGGTCGAGGCCCGTCGCCGACAGACGCAGATGGAGCTCGCGGCCCAGACGGGTGCGGCGCAGGCGGCGGTCGACGGCGGTGAAGCGGCGCCTGCGGCCCCCGGGCTCCAGGTCGCCCGCGGTGCCGTCGGCGGACAGGCGGTCCACCAGGGCCTGGTTCTTCGCGCGCCCGGACGCGTACGTCTGGAGGCCGGCGACGGCGAGCGTGCCGGTGAGGAGGGTGGCTCCCAGGGCCAGGAGCGTGGGGTTGTTCATCGGGTGTCCTGTGCTCTCCTCAGCCGATCGCTTCGCGCGTGTTCAGTACGTCGATGGCCTCGGCCACGCCGTAGGCGGGCGGCACCGGCTCGCCCGCGACATACAGCCGCTCGGCGACGGGGCGCGGCAGGGGCAGGTGCTCGAAGAAGCCGTGGACGACCCGGTCGGGGCCGACCGGGTGCGGGATGAAGCGCGTGACGGGCGCGATGCGGAACTGCTGGCGCCCGTGCGAGACCAGGAGCACGATTTCGGCCACCTTGCGGGAGCCGTCGGCGTGCCGGGCGAGCTGGACGACCACGTCCACGGCCGAGTTGATCTGGTCGCGCAGGGCCTCGAAGGGGACCTGGACCTCCGACATGGAGCCCAGGGTCTGGAGCCGGGTGAGGGCGTCCTCGGCCGTGTTCGCGTGGACGGTCGCGAGGGAGCCGTCGTGGCCCGTGGACATGGCCTGCAGCATGTCGAGGGTCTCGCCGCCGCGGACCTCGCCGACGATGATGCGGTCGGGGCGCATGCGCAGGCTGTTGCGTACGAGGTCGCGGATGGTGATCTGGCCCTTGCCCTCCACGTTCGGGGGCCGCGACTCCAGGCGGATCACGTGCTCCTGCTGGAGCTGGAGTTCCGCCGAGTCCTCGATGGTGATGATGCGCTCGTGGGCGGGGAGCAGGCCGGAGAGCGCGTTGAGCAGGGTGGTCTTCCCCGATCCGGTGCCGCCGCTGACGATGATGTTGAAACGGGCGCGGACGAAGGCCGCGAGCAGCATCAGCATGTGCTCGTCGAGCGAGCCGAGGCCGATGAGTTCGGGGAGCGTGTACGCGCGCGGGAAGCGGCGGATCGTGAGGGTCGCGCCGGTGAGGGCGAGCGGCGGGATGATGACGTTGACGCGCTCGCCCGTGGGCAGGCGCGCGTCGACCATCGGGTTCGACTCGTCCACGCGGCGGTTGACCGTCGAGACGATCCGCTCGATCGTCTGCATCAGCTGGTCCTCGGACGCGAAGCGCAGCGGCAGCTGCTCGACGCGGCCCGCGCGCTCCACGAAGATCGAGTCGGGGCCGTTGACCATGATCTCCGTGATGGAGGCGTCGGCGAGGAGCGGTTCCAGTACGCCGAGGCCGAGGGCCTCGTCGACGACGCGGCGGATCAGATGGGCCCGCTCGGACGCGGACAGGACCGGGCCCTCGCGGCTGATGATGTGGCCGAGCACCCGCTCCAGGCGGACCCGGCGGTCGGCCGCCGTCAGGGACGACATCTCCGCGAGGTCGATCTCCTCCAGGAGCTTCGCGCGGTACGTCGCCACGAGGCTGTCGTCGCGGCTGGGGGTGGTGGCGTCCGCCGGGGACGACGCGATACGGGAGCGCAGGCTCATGCGGGCGTCAGCCTCCTGTCTCGGGGCCGTCGGGGGTGTCGTCGTTCGGCATCGTCGCGGACTTGGTGACCTGCCAGTCCGTGTCGATGAACGGGAGGAGCGTGGGTACGTCGACGGTGACGGTGGCGGTGGTCGTGTCGCCCCCGTCGGAGACGCTGACGTCCGCGGTCAGGCCGCTGTCCATGGCGTCGTGGCCCGCCGCCTCACCGCCGCCCTCGCCCTGCGACGCGACCCGGGCCGCCGCACGGGCGCCGGAGCCCGCCTGGTTGGCGGCGTACCCGACGAGGCCGAGCTGGATCGCGGCGAGCCCTACGAGCAGGAGGATGGGGAGGAAACCGGCGAATTCCAGCATGGAGACGCCTTTGTCGCCGTAGGCGCGCTGCCGGGTATGGGTTGCCCTCTTACCGGCGGGGCGCCCGGCGCGTGGGCGGCAACCGTCGCCGCCGCTGCGCGGCTTCTCCCACCCGCCCGCCCATAACCCTCGTCCCCGGCGAGACCGACGAGCACGGACAGGACCGGCAGCAGGCGGCCGGCGCCGCCCGCGCATCTGGGTCGTCATCGCGTATCCGCCCTCTCATCCGCCGCCCCCGCCTCCGCCTCGACCGTCCAGCCCGTCTCCACCCCGGGGAAGAACACCGGGACCTCGACGTCGACGGTGGCCTTCATGACGTCGCCGTTCCACGCGCACGAGATCGCCGCGTCCTTCCAGGCGCCGGGCAAGTGCTTCTTGCCCGCGCTCTCGCACGCCCCCGCGTAGTCGCCGTCCACCGCGGCCGCCGCCGTCGCCGCGCGCGCCGCCTCGTCCGCCGCGTTGCCCGCGAGGGAGTACGAGTAGCCGTACAGCGTGCACTGCCAGAGGATGCCCATGACCACGAGGAGCAGCGGGAACATCCCGGCGAATTCGAGGGTGACGGCGCCGCGGTCCGAACGAACCCCCTCGCCCCGGGACCGCCGCAGGGAGATCCCGCCCTTCTTGCCGCCCCCGGTCGCCGCCTCGACGTCCACCAGGCCCAGCTCCCCCGCGAGCCCCCACAGCCCCTGCTTGACCGTCGACTTGGCGTCGAGGTCCTGGAGGCGGCCCGCGTCCACGGGGGCCTGGAGCTCCTTGGGGGCGTCCGGCACAGTGACGCGGGCGGTACGGGTGCCGGTGACGCGGGAGACGAGGGACGGCTGGATCTCGGTGCCGCGCGCGTGCCGGTTGACGACCGTGACCGTCTCCTCGGCCTTGCGGATCTGGAGGCGGTCCCACAGCCGGACCATGCGTTTGGCGGCGCGCACAGCCACGACGTCGGGGGTCACGAGGAGCAGGGCCTGGTCGGCCATTTCCACGACGGTCGCGCTGGCCGTCGTGACGTAGGTGCCGCAGTCGACGACCACGACGTCGTACCGCCCCCGCAGCGCGTTCACGGTCTGGCGGGCGACGCGGTCGGTGATCTCCTCGGCGCGCTCGCCCTCGGAAGGGGCGAGGAGGAGGCCGACGCCGGTCTCGTGGGCGTACACGGCGTCCTGTACGACGCGTGGCGTGATGTCGCTGATCGAGGCGAGGTCGGCGACGGAACGGCGGAACTGCACGTCCAGGTACGAGGCCACGTCGCCGGACTGCAGGTCCAGGTCGAGCAGGGCGGCGCTGCGGCCGGACGCCTGGGTGGCGAGGGCGAGGTGGACGGCGGTGAGGGTGGTGCCGACGCCGCCCTTGGCGCCGGTCACGGCGATGACCTGGCCGCCGCCCGCGGGGGCCGCGCCGGGCCCGCCGCCGTACAGCTCGACGGCGGTCGTGCCGAGGTGCCGCCGCATGCCCGTGGACCAGGCGGCCGCGGCCTGGACGCGCTCGGCGAGGGCGTCGTAGGCGAGCGGGAAGGTGACGATGCCGCGGGCGCCGCAGTCCATCGCGGCCGTCAGGAGGGCCGGGCTGGTGTCGGCGGTGACGAGGACGACGCCCACCGCGGGGAAGCGCAGGACCAGGTCGCGGATCAGGTCGAGGGCCGGTACGGGGCCGATGCGCTCGTGGACGAGGACGACCTCGGGGAGCTCGTCCAGGGACTCGGCGGCCAGGTGGGCCAGGGTGTCCATGAGCGCCGTGGAGTCCGTGACCGGCGCGGCGGGGTCCACGTCGGGAAGCTGGGCGGCGAGCCCGGTCAACGCGCGAGCGGCGTCCACGTCGGCGACGGCGGGCAGAATCCGGGTGGTCACGCGTCTCCTCCCCCGGCTGCGGTGTTCGCGTGCTGGGGCGGGCGCGGCAGGCGGGCGCCTGGACGCGCCGGCGCGCCCGCAGGTCCGCGGCGGGGTGCTCCCACCCGCTCGCCCACGACCGGCCGCTCCGGCCGCTCCGACCGCACCCCCGCAGCCACAGCCGCAGCCGCGCCCGCAGCCGCCGACGGCGAGCAGCCCCCACCAGCGACGTCCACCGTCCGGGCGAGAGTCACGGGCGGGCGGGTGGGAAGGCATCCCGTCCACCGAGCCGCACCACGCACAACACCGTCCACGGCGCCCCCTACTTGTCCTCGTCCAAGGTGTACGTACGATCGCCGCGCGGAACGTCCGCGTCGGCGCCCCGCCCGACCAGGGCAAGCCGCACGTGCGACGCGAAGGACTCCGCGTACGCGACCCGCTGCGCGTCCCGCGTGCCCAGGGCGAACGTGATCGGCACCGCTTCCTCGGCGCGCCGCCGGCTGCGGTCGTCCCGGTCGGGGTCGAGCGCCGTCAGCTTGCCCACGTCGATGACCTTCGCGTCCTCCACGATGACCTTCGACTGGTCCTTGCCCCGGTCGGTCTCGGCCTTGAACGTGGCGTAGATGTTGACCGTGGACCCGGGCGTGATCTTCCCGGCGACGCCGGTCGCGGCGTCGATCATGATGGCGATCTCCTGCTGGCCCGGCTCCAGGCGCGGCCGCTTGACGATCATGTCGGTCTGGAGCAGCGAGCCCTTGCGCAGCTGGGTGACGGCGATCTTGCCGCGGATCTCGCGGAGGCTGGTGACGGCGTTCTCCGAGAGCCAGCGCTCGGGCATCTCGACCTTCTTGAACTGGTCGGGCTCCAGCTCCTTGTAGGGCGCGATGTCCGACTTGAGTTCGTACGCGGCGACCTCGGGCCCGACCTTCGAGTTCACGTCGCGGATCACCGAGAGGACCCCCGCGAAGGCGCCGATCGCGCTCAGGCCCGACAGGACAAGGAGGATGACACCTCGGCGCTGGCGTGAATTCATGGGCGGGACTACCTACCTCGATCGTGCGACGCGTGCATACGGCTACGGACAGTGAACGGGGTGGTGCGTGCGGGGCGGCCGCGCGGGTACGGGCAGGGGGCACCGCGTACGCACGCGCCGCGGCGGGGGGCTATGTCGCGCCCCGGGGCAGCGCGCGTGTGCCCGCCGGCTCCACCGCCGGGACGGAGGCCTGGGCGGCGGGTGCCGGCGGCAGCGGCGCGGCGCAGAACGCGCAGCGGTCACCGATGAGTTCGAGACCGCACCAGCGGCAGTCCTCCCTCCGCACGGACGACACCAGCTGGTAGAGCACGGAGATGTCCGGGATGGCCGCGGCGAACTCGACGAGCTTGCCGGTGGCCCACCAGCGCGCGGACTCGGCGGGCAGGCGCACGTCGGTGGCGCCCTGCACCTGCCAGGCGGGAGCGAGCGTGTCGGTGACCCAGCCGGTCGGCAGCTGCCCGGCGGCGTACAGCATCTTCGTACTGAATCCGGGCCCGGACGGCACCGCGTCCCCGGCCGCCTTCACGAGCTCGGGCTCCGGCGTGGCGAGCACCCCGAACTGCGCGCCCGGCACCCAGGACTTCGTGTGCGCCTTGAGGGTGACGGGGACGCGGTCGAGCTTGGCGACGGAGCCGAGCAGGGCGCCCGCGTAGATGTAGTGGCTGAGGAGCCTGGCGGCGCTGGCCAGGACTCCGGGGCTGAAGTCGCAGATGGACAACTGCCGCAGCTGGAGGGCGAGTACGGCCAGGCCGAGCGGAGGGAGTTCGCTGCGGATCAGCGCGATGCGGTCGCTCTCGAGCACCGAGCGGACGGCGTGCAGGCGGTGCCGGACGCCGTCGGGCGCGGACGCGGGGCACAGCACGATCACGTACCCGTGGTACTCGATGAGCGTGTGCATCTCGGTGAGCGCCTGGTCGAGGGAGTACGTCTTCGGGGACCGGACGGCGCTCTGCAGGACGGCGGCGGACGGCGTGTGGCGGTCGGGCGAGGGCAGCACCAGATCGGGGCTGGTGACGGCTATCGCGGTCGGCATGCGCACACCCCCGGCTCCGAGTCCTCACGCTTCCGTCCGCACGCTCGCGTTCACGTGCGCTTCTGACTGTGCACCATATCCAGGCAGGGGCCCTGCCAACACCCAACTCCTCACTGTTCACTTGACGGTTGTCGTGATACGTCCGCTTCCCGGTGGCGTTCATGGGACGTTGACCGGCCGGTGATCGGCCGCTGCGATCCTCCGCGCGGGCGCGTTCGCGCCCGGACCAGGCACGAGGAGATACGAGGAGAGGGGACCCCTGTGCGCGTGAGACGCACGGCGGCCGGGTTGTGCACGGCGCTGGCGCTGGCCCTGCTCGCGACCCCCGCGGTCGCGGACGACGGACCGAGGAGATCGACGAAGTCGCAGGCGCCGGGCAAGCCGGACGGGCCGGACGGGCCGAAGCGGCCCGACCGGCCCGACAAGCCGCGGCGGCCCGCGGCGGCGAAGGCGACCGGGGGCGCGGCGGCCGCTCCGGCGACGACGGCCACCGAGACCATGGCGGACGGCGACGAGGGGCCGCCGACCGACGGGAAGTTCTACGTCCAGAACGTCCTCAGCGGCTACCACATGTCGGCCTCCAAGGAATGGGTCGCCACCCACCGGCCCAAGGGCGACGAGGACGCCGCACAGTGGGAGTTCTCCCGGAACGCCAACGGCACGTACAAGATCAAGAACCCGGACGTGGACGGGAAGTGCCTGACGGAGAAGAACAACCCGGAGGGCGACGCCCGCCTCGTCATGGGCGCCTGTGACGCGGAGAAGACGGACTGGGAGTTCCGCCTGGACAAGGGCGAGAAGTACCAGATCTTCGTGCCGGGCACGAACCGCAGGCTGTGGGGCGAGCCGGTCATGGACTCGCCGATGCAGGTGAAGATCACCGAGAAGGACCTCACCAACGACAGCTGGTACGTCACGCCGATCAACCCGCCGAAGTCGCCGATGCCGGCGGATCCGACGCTGGACGACATGACGTTCCTGACGACGCACAACGCGTTCTACAACCAGGAGGACGCGAGCGGCGGCGCCCCCGTGCCCAACCAGTCGCACTCCATCAAGAAGCAGCTCAACAACGGTGTGCGCGGGCTGATGCTCGACGCGGGCTATATGAACGGCCGGGTGCGGATGTGCCACGGCGGTGTCTGTCTGCCCACCGGGCAGACCATGTCGACGGTCTTCACCGACATCGCCGACTTCCTGAAGGCGAACCCGAAGGACATCGTCACGGTGATGCTGGAGGACTACACCGAACCCGAGGACCTGCGCGACGAGGTGGGCGACGACCTCGGCCCGGGCGGTCAGCTGGACGGGCTTGTCTTCCGACCGGACTCCGAGCGCTGGAACGTCAAGGAGAAGGGCTGGCCCAAGGTCTCCGAGATGGTGCGGGCCGACAACCGGCTCCTGCTCTTCACCGGCAAGACGGACAAGAAGGACCTCGGGTTCATGTTCTACAAGGACTGGACCGTCGAGAACTACTGGTCGATGGGCGGCGCGACCGGGAACTCCGACTGGAGCTGCTACAGCCGGTGGGACGACTACCCCATGAGCGGGGAGGAGAAGAACTTCCGTCGGCTGTTCACCATGAACCACTTCCGGGACAGCGCGATCGGCGTCACCCCGGGGAACGACAACTCCAAGGTGCAGAACAGGGCCGAGCGGTTCTGTGCCCCCGCCGCCCGCAAGAAGCCGAACTTCGTGGCCGTCGACATGTACCAGGACGGCGACCCCATGTCCGCCGTGAAGGACATGAACACGTACACCTACCACGGCGACACCCCCGGCATGGGCGGCACCCCCGAGACCCCGCCGTCCACCGGCGGCGCCGGTGACCCCGTCGACAACGCCGCCGACGACCGCTCCGCCAAGCCCTCCACGTCCGGCCCGCACGAGCGGTGCCGTCCCGAGGGGCTCGCCGCGACGAAGGGCGTCGACACCCCGTACTGCAAGGTGTACGGCGACGACGGGCGCGAGTGGCTCGGCGGGAACGGGCACGACAAGCGGGTCGTCGGCTACTTCACCGGCTGGCGCACCGGTGCCAAGGGCGATCCGCGCTACCTGGTGAAGAACATCCCCTGGTCGAAGGTGTCGCACGTCAACTACGCCTTCGCGAAGGTGGACGACGGCAACAGGATCTCCGTGGGCGACACCTCGGACCCGGCGAACCCGGCCACCGGCATGACCTGGCCGGGCGTGCGCGGGGCCGAGATGGACGACTCGCTGCCGTACAAGGGCCACTTCAACCTCCTCACCCGCTACAAGAAGAAGCACCCGCAGGTGAAGACGCTGATCTCGGTGGGCGGCTGGGCCGAGACGAAGAACTTCTACACCATGGCCACGAACGCGGACGGCTCGGTCAACCAGGCGGGCATCGACACGTTCGCCGACTCGGCGGCGGCCTTCCTGGACCGGTACGGCTTCGACGGCGTGGACATCGACTACGAGTACCCGACCGCCCTGCCCAACAGCGGCAACCCGGCCGACTGGCAGCTGTCCAACGGCCGCCGCAAGGGCCTCCAGGCGGGCTACAACGCGCTGATGAAGACGCTGCGCGCGAAGCTGGACCGCGCGGGCGCCGACCAGGGCCGCTACTACCTGCTCACGTCGGCGGGCTCCGCCTCCGGCTATCTGGTGCGCGGCTACGACGCCGGACAGGCCCTGCAGTACCAGGACTTCGTCAACGTGATGTCGTACGACCTGCACGGCTCGTGGAACAAGTACGTCGGCCCGCAGGCCCCGCTGTACGACGACGGCAAGGACGCGGAGCTGGCGGCCGCGAACGTCTACGGCGAGAAGGAGTTCGACAGGACCGGGTACTTCAACGTCGACTGGGCGTACCACTACTACCGGGGCGCGCTTGCGCCGGGCCGCATCAATCTGGGCGTGCCGTACTACACGCGCGGCTGGCAGAACGTGACCGGCGGCTCCGACGGCCTGTGGGGCACGTCGCAACTGCCCGACCAGGGCCAGTGCCAGCCGGGCACCGGCACGGGCAACGGCGCCAAGACGGAGTGCGGCCACGGCGCCGAGGGCATCGACAACGTCTGGCACGACCTGGGCACCCGCGGCGAGGAGGTCGCGTCGGGCTCCAACCCGCTGTGGCACGCCAAGAACCTCCAGGCGGGCGTCACGCCCGGCTACCTCTCCTCGTACGTCGACACCGGCAAGGAGTCGGGCAGGCTCAAGGGCACGTACGCGGAGAAGTACGACGGCACGCTCAAGGCGTCGTGGCTGTGGAACGCCGAGAAGAAGGTGTTCCTGTCCACGGAGAACGACGCGTCGATCGACGCCAAGGCCCAGTACGTGAAGGACCAGGGCATCGGCGGCGTCATGCTGTGGGAGCTCGCGGGCGACTACACCAAGCGCGGCAACGGCGAGTACGGCATGGGCTACGACGTGACGAGCCGCCTCGACGACGCGCTGCACGGCTCCGGCGGGTACCGGACCTCGCGGGCCGGTGACACCGAGCTGCCGGACGACGTGGTCGACGTGACGGCCGAGTTCGTCGACTACCCGACGGCCGAGGGCGACCTGTGGCCGATCCAGCCGAAGCTGCGGATCAGCAACAACTCGGGCAGGACCCTGGGGCCCGGCACGGAGATCGCCTTCGACCTGCCCACGACCACCTCGCCGCTGCTGAAGGACGAGGGCTGGACGGAGCTGAAGGACGCGGTGAAGCCCGGCAGGTCCGGGCCCAACGTCGGCGGTCTGAAGGCCGACTTCCACCGGGTGACGCTCAAGCTCGGCTACTGCGAGTCCGTGCCCGCGGGCAAGTCCCACGACATCGGCCTGAAGTACTGGCTGCCGGTGACCGGGCCCGCGAACGTCACGGTGTCCACCGGCGGCCACACCTACGGCTCGGTCCAGGACGGCCGCAAGGGCACGACGACCGTCGAGCCCGATACGGGCGGCGCCAAGGACTGCGGAGCACCCGAGTGGAAGAAGGGCACCGCGCACGGCAAGACCGTCGGCCGGGTCTGGGCGGCCTGGGACAAGGGCGACAAGGGCTGGCAGTTCGAGTACCAGGGCGGCCTGATGGACCACCACCGCGGGGAGTCGCGGGCGCACCTGATCGAGCCGATCAACGGCGAGAACAACCAGCTGTGGAGCCCCAAGCCGGCCGGTGGCGGCTGGTACACGATCGGCAACGCCGGCAAGTGCCTGACCGCGGCCGGGGCGCGCGAGGACATCAGGACGGCCGCCTGCGGCGCGTCCGACGCCCAGAAGTGGCACTTCGTCTCCGTCGACCCGGCCACGGGCGCGGAGGGCGGCCCCGCCGCGCCCGCCCACGGCAAGCTCTTCACGCTCCGCTCGGCGACGGGCAAGGACGTGGAGGCGGAGTTCGGCGCCACCGCGCCGGGCACGCACCTCTGGGGCGGCAACACGGCGGACCCCGCGACGGGGGCGTACGTGGCGTGGAAGGGCCACTACTGGGCGGCGTCCTGGTACACGACGGTCGAGCCCGGCACGCCGGAGCGGGACAGCCAGGGCAAGGAGGTGTTCCCCTGGCGGAGGCTGGGGCCCACGCCGTGACGGGCCGGCCGGGGAAGTGAGTCGGGAATCCCGTCCGGGGCGCGCGCTCCGGGCGGGATTTTCCTTGAGGCCTTGACAAGTCCATTGGTCTGGACCAGCTTGTACGACCAGCGGTGGCCACCGTTTTCCCACCTCCCTCCTCAACTCCCCCCACGGAGGCAGAAGATGGACCGCTCACGCAGATCGAGGCGCCGGCTGAGGGGCGCCCTCGTCGGTGGCCTCGCCGCACTCGGGCTCGCCCTCACGGGCCTCGCCACCGGCGGCACGGGCAGCGCCGACGCACAGGACACGCGGGACCTCGGGACCCGCGCCGTCCCCAAGCACGCCGTCACCGGCTACTGGCAGAACTTCAACAACGGCGCGACCGTGCAGAAGCTCAGCCAGGTCCAGGACCAGTACGACATCATCGCCGTCGCCTTCGCCGACGCCACCGGCACGCCCGGGAAGGTGACCTTCAACCTCGACTCGGCCGGGCTCGGCGGCTATACCGTCGCCCAGTTCAAGGCCGACATCAAGGCCAAGCACGCGGCGGGGAAGTCCGTCGTCATCTCGGTCGGCGGCGAGCGCGGCGCCGTGTCGGTCAACAGCTCGGCCGCCGCCACGAACTTCGCGAACTCCGTGTACGCGCTCATGCAGGAGTACGGCTTCGACGGCGTCGACATCGACCTGGAGAACGGCCTCAACGCCACGTACATGACCCAGGCCCTCAAGTCCCTCGGCCAGAAGGCAGGACCGGGCTTCGTCCTGACGATGGCGCCGCAGACCATCGACATGCAGTCGACGAGCAACGCGTACTTCAGGACGGCCCTGAACGTGAAGGACATCCTCACCGTCGTCAACATGCAGTACTACAACAGCGGGGCGATGCTCGGCTGCGACGGCAAGGTCTACGCGCAGGGCTCCGTGGACTTCCTGACGGCGCTCGCCTGCATCCAGCTGGAGGGCGGCCTCGCCCCGTCGCAGGTCGGCATCGGCACGCCCGCCCAGCCGCGGGCCGCGGGCTCGGGCTACGTCTCCCCGACCGTGGTGAACAACGCCCTGAACTGCCTGGCCCGCGGCACCAACTGCGGTTCCTTCAAGCCCTCCAGGACCTACCCGGGCGTCCGCGGCGCCATGACGTGGTCGACCAACTGGGACGCGGCGAACGGCAGCGCGTGGTCCAACGCGGTCGGCCCGCACGTACACGGCCTGCCGTAACTCCCACCGACACTCCCACCGACCCCCCACCCCTGGCGCAGCGCCGCCGCTCCCCCGGCGGCGCTGCCGCACGTCCGCGTACATCCGCGTACAGCCGTGTGCAGAGGGCCTACCAGGGCAGCTCCCGCACCTGCTGCACGCACAGGACGATGAAGAGGAGCCCCGCCGCCGCCAGCATCACGTTGCTGACGATGCCGTTGCGCCACTGTCTCGGCGTGCGCGAGGAGTTGAGCAGCCACAGCAGGGTCAGGGCGAGGAACGGCATGAAGAAGGCGCCGAGCACGCCGTAGAAGACGACGAGGCCGAAGGGCTGGTCCAGGAAGAGCAGCCCGATGGGCGGGAAGGTGAGCCAGAGGAGGTACGCGCGGAACGGCAGCGACTTCTCCCGCTTGCCCGCGGCGACCTCGGCCACCATCTCGCCGCCCCCGCCGCCGTCCCCGCTGCCCCGCATGAGGCGCCGCTCCTTGAGGATGCGCTCCACGAAGTCCGCGAACATCAGGCTCACGCCGTGCCACACGCCCATCAGGGCGCCGAACGACGTGGCGAAGAAGCCGATCAGGAAGAGCTTCGCGGTGACCGTGCCGAAGCGGTCCTCCAGGACGTCGCCGAGGTCGATCAGGCCCTTGTCGCCCTTGGCGAGGGCGATGCCCGACGAGTGCAGGAGCTCGGCGCCGATGATCAGCATGGCGACGACGAAGATGCCGGTCGTGATGTACGCGACGCGGTTGTCGAGCCGCATCACCTTGAGCCAGGTGATGTCGGTCCAGCCCTTGGAGTTCACCCAGTACCCGTACGCGGCCATGGTGATGGTGCCGCCGACGCCGCCGATCAGGCCGAGGGTGTAGAGCAGCGAGCCGTCCGGCAGGGCGGGCGCGAGCCCGGCGAGCGCGTCGCCGAGGTCCGGGGACACCCTGATCGCCACGTACACGACGATCAGGAACTTCATGCCGATCACGACCGTCATGACCTTCTCGAAGACGGCGTACCGGTTGAACCAGACGAAGGCGAGGCCGAGCAGGCCGCAGATGACCGCCCAGGTCTTCAGGCCCGGCCCGCCCGGCCAGAGCGCGACGAGGGGCAGTGCGCTGGACGACATGGCCGTGGCCCCGTACACGAAGCCCCAGACGACGACGTACCCGGCGAAGTAGACGGTCGTCCAGTGGCCGAGGCTGCGCCAGCCCTCGAAGAGGGTGCGCCCGGTGGCCAGGTGCCAGCGGCCCGTGGCCTCCGCGAGGGAGATCTTGACCAGACAGCCGATGATCGCGGCCCACAGCAGGGTGTAGCCGAACTTGCTGCCCGCGATGAGGGTGGCGACCAGGTCACCCGCGCCGACGCCGGTGGCGGCGACGACGATGCCCGGGCCCACGTACTTCCAACTGGCCTTGCGGAGCCGGGTACCGCCCGTGCCGGTACCGACGTCCTCGATGTCACCGCCTGTGGTTTCAGCCATGCGATCAAGAAAGCGCATGGGTACGTGGTGCACAAGGGGTCGTACGCGGGGTGTGCGGCGCGCACGCGCTCGGGGGTGTCGCGGAGTGTGTCTTGGGGCGTCGCCGTTCACACAGCTCACCCACAGTCGACTCAAAGCGGCATTGACGAGAACATGCCAGTCCCCCACCATGGGCCTGCTCACCCGCACATCCGCGCAATCTGCGCACCCGCGCACCCGCGCACCCGCGCACCCGCACCACATGCGTCGCAATGCACCGCCCCCCCACCCCCACAGGAGCATTCATGCGACTTCGCATACGCGGAAAGAGATCAGCGGCCCTCGCCGCCGTGCTCGCCCTCGCGGTCGCCGCGCCCCTCAGCGCCAACGCGTCCGACGCGTCGTCCCCTTCGGCGAAGAAGGCGGCGGCCGCCACCGCGGCCGACGAGAACGTCCGCCAGTACTCCATCCCCGGCCCTTCGACGCCCGCGTCCCGCACGGCGATCGCCGCGGCCGGCGTGTCCATCGACGAGGCCGACGACCACGCGGTGGTCGTGACCGCGGACGCGGCGCAGGCCAGGAAGCTGCGCTCGCTCGGGTACACCCTCAAGGAGCTGCCCGCCCCGCCCAAGCGCACGGGCGGCGAGCCCGTCCGGGTGCGGGACTTCCCGCCCGCCGACTCCCGCTACCACAACTACGCGGAGATGACCGCGGAGATCGACCAGCGCCTGCAGCAGTACCCGAACCTGATGCAGAAGCGCGTGATCGGCAAGTCGTACCAGGGCCGCGACATCGTCGCCATCAAGATCAGCGACAACGTCGCGACGGACGAGGCCGAGCCCGAGGTCCTCTTCACCCACCACCAGCACGCCCGTGAGCACCTCACCGTGGAGATGGCCCTCTACCTGCTGCGCGAGCTCGGCGCGGGGTACGCGACGGACGCGCGGATCAAGAAGATGGTCGACTCGCGCGAGATCTGGATCGTCCCCGACGTCAACCCCGACGGCGGCGAGTACGACATCGCCACCGGCTCGTACCGCAGCTGGCGCCTGAACCGCCAGCCCAACTCCGGCGGCGCGACCGGCACCGACCTGAACCGCAACTGGGCCTACAAGTGGGGCTGCTGCGGCGGTTCCTCCGGCACCCCCGGCTCCGAGACGTACCGCGGCCGGGCCGCCGAGTCCGCGCCCGAGGTCAAGGTCGTGGCCGACTTCGTCCGCAGCCGCGTGGTCGGCGGCAAGCAGCAGATCAAGGCGGGCATCGACTTCCACACGTACAGCGAACTGGTCCTGTGGCCCTACGGCTACACGTACGCGGACACGGCCCCCGGCCTCACCCAGGACGACCGCGACGCCCACGCGGCGGTCGGCCGGAAGATGGCCGCGAGCAACGGCTACACCCCTGAGCAGGCCAGCGACCTCTACATCACCGACGGCACCATCGACGACTGGCTCTGGGGCAACCAGAAGATCTTCAGCTACACCTTCGAGATGTACCCGTCGTCCGCGGGCGGCGGCGGCTTCTACCCACCCGACGAGGTCATCGAGCGCGAGACCTCGCGCAACAAGGACGCGGTGCTCCAACTCCTGGAGAACTCGGACTGCATGTACCGGTCGATCGGGAAGGAGCAGCAGTACTGCTCGGGTAGCTGACGGCGGTCAGCGCGATCCGTCAGGCACGGCGAGGGTGTTCCTGTTCTCCTTCGGGGCCCTCGCCGTGCACTTTGGTGACGGTCAGTCCTTGATGGAGGAAGGGAGGTTCGCCGGGATCTGTGGTTTGTTGGTGCACTTGAAGGCGTCGGCCATCACCTTGGCGGAGTGGAGGAGGAGTTGGAGGTGGGTGCGGTAGCTATTGAGGTCGTCAGTGAGGAGGTCGGTCATCCCCCCTTCCAGCGTCACATCATTCAGCTGTGAGGCGGACGCCCCAGGCACTCCGCACCTGACGTAGACATAGTATTTCCGCAAGTCGAGATAGCGGCTCTTCCTGTAGACAAGCTTGGCGTCCGGGCCGAGGCTGACCGAGGTCCACATAGTGTTAGGGCCGGGAAATTCATCGAAGGGAAGAGCGGCTGCGCTGTAGGCCAGCGTAAACTCGGCAGCTGCACCACGCTTAGGATTCCTTGCATCGCACATCACGGATCGCGCGGTGTGACGGATGATGTCAGTCTCTTCGGGCTTCCAATCGGGCACCTGCTTGCGGAATTTTGAGCGCGCGTGAGCGATCGTCTCGGAGGTGTTCGGGTTCAGCTTGGGCACCGTAGTGTGCTCTTTCAGCCAGGCCATTCCTTCCTTTCCCAGGAGTTTCGTGCATGCCTGACTCTCGCGTCGCGTACGGTCCTGCTTCCCGTCGCCGCTGGTACAGCCTCCCGCCGCGAGGAGTGCGCAGGCCAGGGAGAGGGCGGCAAGGCGGGTGTTCCGCATCAGTAGCCCCTCGCATCGTCGGTGTCCGTCTCGCGGCCACCACTACCGTAACTGCCCTCCAGGTTTGGCATATACGCGTCCATTGGTTTGCCGACTAGCCCCTCGGATTGCGCATATTTGAGGATCGGAGCCATAGCATTATTTCGGCCCACTTCCTTCGCCTCGTCGATGCTGTTGATCGCCTGCTGGCTATTGTCGTACTCGTCGGCCTTCAGCCAATCGAAGGTGTTCGCGCTGAATGTCTCCACGGCCCCACCCCCGGCCTCGAAAGCGAGAGGGACCGCGATGGCGGCGGCTGCTCCTGCGGGGATGACAGTGGCCGCTCCTACCCCGACTACCGTGCCGATGGTGGCGCTTGCGGCGAAGTTCCGCCACCCGGCCTGCTTTTCCAGTGCCTCGTTGCGTTCGGCCTCTTCATCGGCGAACTCCTTACCGATTGCCTCAAACCGGGCCTGATCAAGCGCCCCGTGCACTTTAAGGCTATATCCGGCTGCATTCATGGCGGCGTCGTGGTCATTTCCCTGAGCCGCCATGAGGCTGGCACCGTAGATCTGTTGGGCGCTGGACACCGTCGCGTACGAATCCTGATCCGAAGCCAGAGCCCGAAGGAAATTCTGGGTCCCGTATCCAAAATCGACCAGGTGCTTCTTCTGAGCGTCAAACAGCTCGTTGACGCTGGTCACATCCCGACTACCCCCGAAGTTGGTCATCCTGTACGTGAGGCTGTCGACATGCCCCGCGGCCATGCGTGCCAGGCTGTCCCGTATCCCCGGCTGTCCGTCGATGAGATCGGCGCTCCCATAGTGGTCAACGACCCGCTTCATGAGGTCGGTTCGATCCTGGCGTGCTTCGATCTGCGCGTCCGTCTTCATCGGGGGAATCTCGGGGTTCTTGTCGTCATACGCGTACCCGAGCGTCGCCGACTCCAGTGCGTGCCCGAGGCTCGCGTACCCGGCCGGCTTGCCGTCCTTGCCCTGCGGCCACGCGCGGGGGTCGGGTGCGTCGTCCCCGTCGCCCTTCGCGCCCACCAGGTAGTCGGTACGTGAGGCTGTCGACATGCCCCGCGGCCATGCGTGCCAGGCTGTCCCGTATCCCCGGCTGTCCGTCGATGAGATCGGCGCTCCCATAGTGGTCAACGACCCGCTTCATGAGGTCGGTTCGATCCTGGCGTGCTTCGATCTGCGCGTCCGTCTTCATCGGGGGAATCTCGGGGTTCTTGTCGTCATACGCGTACCCGAGCGTCGCCGACTCCAGTGCGTGCCCGAGGCTCGCGTACCCGGCCGGCTTGCCGTCCTTGCCCTGCGGCCACGCGCGGGGGTCGGGTGCGTCGTCCCCGTCGCCCTTCGCGCCCACCAGGTAGTCGAAGTTGTCGATCGGCTCGAGGCCCTCGCCCTCCGTGGAGCCCTTGAAGAATTCGGCTGAGGCGTCGGGGTTGTGGGCCAGGCCCTCCAGGAATCCGGCCACGGGATCGTTCGGCTTGCCCGAGGGTGGGTAGTCGAGCTGGCTGTCTTCGCCCCAGAGGATTTCCGGATCACCGTTGGCGCGGTTCTGCCCCTTCTCCCGCTCGAACTCGATCAGATTCGTGCCGTAGTCGTTGAGGAAGCCCGATGCGAACTTCCCCTTCTTCATGAGGCTGCTGGCGATCTGGAACCCGTAGGGGCCCTGGATTCCCTCGCGCAGCGGGAACTGCTTGTCTCCGGCCGCGATGACGTCGCGCTTCCACTCGTCCATGGCCGGGGTGTCGACGTGGGTGGCGTTCGCCAGCGACATGCTGAGGTTGTCCTGGACGTGGGCCAGCACCTTGGCCCGGTCGCCCTCGATGTCGGCGCCGGGCGGGTCGGCCAGGTCGCGCCAGAACCGGAGGGTTCCCTCGCCGCCCAGCCTCGTGGCGAACGTGGTGGTGAAGGCCTCGTTGTCCTGCTGGTTCCTCAGTGACTCGTTGAAGCGGGCGAGTTCCTTGTCGCTCCACTCGCTGACATCGCCCTCCTTGATCTTCTTCGCCCAGTACTCGGCCTCCTTCTTGCCCTGCCGCGCGTCCGCCTCTTTGAGGTCCTTGGGACCACCGGTGCGGAAGTCGTGCTTGTTCTTGGCGATGCCGCGCAGGGCCTGGGCTGCGATCCGGTCCGTCTCGGTGGCTTCCCACAGGATGCGGGTGACCCGTTTGGCCGCGGCGTCCAGTTCTGCCTGGCTGGGCTTGTCCGTGATTTCGCTGCCCAGGAGACCCTGCGGGTGGGCGTAGCGCGCCGAGCCGTTCTCCTCGTGGCGGATCCGCCGCGCGCGCCCGTCGTCGATGGCCGTCCGGAGGTCGCTCTTGTGCTTGGCGAGGTCGCTGTGCGTGTCGCGCAGCAGGCCCAGGATCGTCTTCGCCTCCGCAGCCGCCTGGCTGAACTCGCGGCTGGTCTTGGTGACGAACTCCCTCGTCACGGTGGCGTTCACCCCGCGCCAGTCGGCGGCGTTGGCCTGCTGGGCCAGGTCGGCGGCGGAGATCCCTTCCTTACCGTCGGCCAGCCGCTGCAGGCGGCCTGCCATGGCCTGCCAGTCGGTGACGGCTTCCTGCAGTTTGCCCAGACGGAGCTGGAGCAACTCCGAGACGGTCAGCATCAGTTCCCTCTACGTCCTCGCCCTACGTCAGATACCGGGAGATGGCCGAGGCCTTGATGGACGTCGCGACCTTGTCCTCATCCTTGGCGTGCTGAGAGCGGGCGAAGTCCAGACCGTTGGAGATGTGGGCGCAGGCGTCCTTGAGGACCCTGGCTTTGCTGTTCCACGCGTCATGCAACTCGGTGAGCGCGGAGCCGGTGTCCAGGCCGTCGTTCATCAGCTCCACGGAGGCGTCGAACGTGGCCTGCCGGGCGTGGTCGCTGTCCACACGGAACCGCTCCCGCAGGTCGTAGGCCATGTTGCCGAGCCGGCCGAGTTCGTTGTCGTGGACGACGAGGTCCTTGCCGCCCCCGTCCCGGCCCCCGCGTCCGGTCGGCAGCTGGTTCAGTTGCATCCGCTCGGGCCGACGCTCAGCGGCATCCGCTTTGAGCCGCTCCCACTCTTCCCACGCCATGTCATGGCCTCCCGAACGCGTTGGGGGACGTGCCGGCTCGGCGCCTGCGGATGACGGCCACTGCGGCGACCACGCCGCCGATCAGCGCGGCGGCGCCGACGCCCAGGCCGATCTTGGCTGTTGTGCCCATGCCGCCGTCGTCGCCGTCGTCGGTCTTGGCCTGTGTGACTGATCCGGGGGCGGTTGACGGGGTGGGCGACGAGCGCTTGGGCGTGGGCTCGGGTGTGGACTGTTTGAGGTCTGGGAGGGGGTACTCGTCCGGCGCTCCCGGGTCGCCCGGCTTCTGGAGGGCCACCCGGGGGCGGACGATGCCATAGCCGATGGAGTCGTTGCGCTTCGCGCCGTCCGTGGGGGCGCCGATGGTGTTGAGCATGACGCGGAGGACCTGGTTGTTGGTCCAGTCGGGGTGCTTGGACCAGATGAGGGCGGCGCTGGCGGAGGCTAGGGCGGTGGCGTTGCTGGTGCCGTGACTGTTGCAGATGCCCTTGCCCGATGCGCACGTTGTGTAGATCTCATCGCCGGGTGCGGCGAGGTCCACCTGCGGGCCGTACTGGGACTCCTTTGCCTTGTGGAGGTTTCTGCCTACAGACCCGACGCCGATCACGCCTGGGGTGCCTGCTGGGTAGCGAAGCTCCGAGGTCCCCTCATTGCCGACTCCGGCGAAAACGAGCGAGCCTTTATCCATGGCGTACCGCACCGCTGCGGTGAGCTGCGGTGATCCCTTCACGAGTGCCACCGACAGGTTGATGACCTTCGCGCCGTGATCGGCCGCGTAACGGATGCCACGAGCGAAGCGCTTGTTGTCTCTGATGATGTATCGATTGCTGTTCAGCCCGTCATCCTGGACTCGGACGGGGAGAACCTTGACGCCCGGCGCGAGGCCGAAGGTGCCACTTCCCCTGCCCGTTCCCGCGATCATGAGTGACATGTAAGTGCCGTGGCCTTGTGGATCGGTGTGTTCGTCTCCCGCCCTCCCCGGCGCGAGGTCCATGCCCGGGAGCACTTGGCCCCGCAGATCCGGCAGGTCAGCGTTGACTCCCGTGTCGATGACGGCGACGGTGACGCCCTTACCCGTGCTGGTCTGCCACATCTTCTCGGCCTGCATAGCGTTGAGGTACCACTGCTTCCCGCGTACGGACTCCGCGTGCGCAGGCGTGGCCGCGACGCCTACCAGCAGGAGGCCCACGGCACCCGAGACAACGCTCGGCCACCGTCGGTTGTGCTGCGTCCTGGCAGCCATCTGCTCTCTCATGACCTCGTGGATTCTGAGTGGGGGGATGAATGTGGGTCAGTCGATGACGGGCGGGACCACCCGGCGGCTGTCCGGGTGCCAGGTCTCCTGGTCCTCGGTGAGGTAGTCCGGTCTGCCGTCCCGTTCCTCGTTACGTCGTGAGCGTGAGGGTTGCGTCGAGTTCGGCGGCATGGCGCCCCGCATCGGTCCCTGACGCCGGGGCTGCCCGCCCGCGATGCCGTTGGGGGCGCCCATCGGTCGTTGTCCCGCCGCCGCCCCTCGTCCGGCACCTGGTCCTCCTGGGCCCGTCCCCGTGGGAGACCCCCCGGCGACTGCCCCTCGGGGCAAGCCTCCGGTCGGCCCACCGGGGGCTGACGGCGTGGGACGGCCACCGACGATGCCGGAACCGCTCGGCATACGCCCAGCAGGCGGGCCCGCGGGTGGAACCCTGGGGGTGCCGCCGACCACCGGTTGTGCCGGGCCCGTCGGGCGCTGAGGCAAGGGCTGTCCCCCGCTGGGCGTGCGCCCGGGGGCCGGTCCTACCGGTCCACTACCCGTCCGTCCGGGAACAGGCCCCACCGGGCCGCCCCCTGGCGGCAGGAGCGAACGGCCGCCGGGCCCAACGGGCCCTGGACCCAACGGAATCGTGGGCTTGGCGGGCGGACTCGGTTGCTGTCCCGAAGGTGGCGGAAATAGACCTATGGGTTGCGCCGTTCCATCGGGCTTGACCGGGGTCGGCGGTGCTCCCTGAGGAGAAGGTGGAGGTGCGGGCGGGGCGTCAGGAAGCGGTCCCGTACCGTCGACTCGGACGCCTACAGGGTCTGGGCCTTGAGGCATGGGCTGCGGGCCCACGCCCGATGGCGCATCAGGGCCGCCTCCCGACCCACTGGGCCCGGGTACAGCAGCCGGCGGCCGGGACGGTTCACCGGGCGGTACCGCGCCAGCTGGCGCTCCCCCAGGCCCTCCAGTAGATGTCGCAGCCCCGCCACCCTCACCAGAAGGCAACTCACTGACGCGCCACGTCTGTGCCGGCCGAATCTCCGGCGGCACCCGAGGAAACCGCGGCCTCTCCAACCCCTCCAACTGCTGCGCCGACAACTGATACGCCTGCCCCAGCTTGCGCATCTCCGCTGCCGCCTCCTGGCGGACCTTCTCCTTGTCGGCCTCGATCCGCGCCAGCTCGCCCGCCGACTTGGAGGCCACCGCCCGCGCGTCCGGATCGTTCGGGGCGGACTGCGCCGCCTTCAAGTTGCCCGCCGCGCCGCCCTTGTCGCGTGGGATCGACGCCTGGGCCGTGGCGATCGCCTCCGACGCGCGGGCGAGCCACTTCGCGGAGTCCTCGCTGAAGTCGCCGAGACGATGGGTTGAGTTGGCCAGGTCGCCGCTCCACGTGCGGAACGCCGTCGCACCCTCGCCCTTCCACCGCACCCACTGGGGGCGCACCTTCAGCTCGTCCGCGATCTTGCGGATCTCCGTGGCCGCGGCGACGAGCCGGTCCGCGGCCGCTTGGACCACGCCGCTGTTCGCCTGGTCCAGCCACGCCAGCATCTGCTCGTGGCTCATGGACTCGAAGGAGGTCCCCATCAGATCGTCCCTCCCGCGTCGCCCGCCCCGTCCGCCGGTCCTCCTCGGTCCGCACGGCCCGGCTTCTCCCTGCCTGCGGCGCCGTCGGCCTCGTACCGCTCCGCGATCCCCGCGCTGATCTGCGCCATGCGATCGCGAATGTCCTCGTCGACGTTCCGATAGCCCTTGTGCGAGGCGAGGACCGCGATGCCCATGCCCTCTATGGAGTCGGACAGCGTCTTGGACAGCTTCTCCAGCTCGGTGATCACCGTCTCGTACGCCCCGAAGAGCCCGGCGGCCTCGGCCCAGGCCCCGTCCCCGCCGCCGAACTGGGCGCGTACGAGCTGCTCTTGGCCCACCTTGCCCGGACCGGCCGGGGACCCCTTGAGATCGCGGATCAGTTCATCGACGCGCTGCTGGAACCTGACGAACGACGTCAGCTCCGTGGCCACGTCCGCGGCGGCCTCCCGCACGCCGCCGAGCACGTCCGGCATCCACGACGAATCCCCCGACTTGCCTGACCCCACCAGCCCCCACCCCCGCAGTGACCAAAGCCTGACTTCATAGCTATCGCGAACTACTACGCAACTCTAGTCACGGGGTATGACAGTTCGTGTCCGGATGATCGCCCACAGGATCGAGTTCAGGCCACCGGCCCGAGGCTCCGCTACTTGAGAGCGCGAAGCAGTGCCGCGAAGGCCCCGGGCGGGGCCGTGAGTATCGCCCCTGCGGGGTCGGCGCTTTCGGTGAGATGAACCTCGTTGCGGGCCGTTCCTGTCCGGGTTTCGGCTACGTGTACGCAGGCGTCGCCCGACTGGCAGTAGGACGACTTCTGCCATTCGTACGTGATCATGCTTGTTCCCTTCACAGTTCTTGGGCGATGGAACGGATCAGGTCCCGTGAGGCTTCTGGGTCCAGAGCGGTGGCCTCCACGACGTCCAGGAGTCGGCGGTAGCTCTCCAAGTGGGCCTCGGCGTCGATCAGTAGAGGCCCGTGGAACTGGTCCAGCTGCACGGTATCCAGCTGCGGCACGGAACCCAACAGGTAGTTGATGTTCTGGCCCGACCCAGGGAACGCGCCGACGTCGAACGGCAGGATGCGGACAGTGATGTGCTCGCGCTCGCTCATCTCGACGATGTGCCGCAACTGAGCGCGTGCCACCTTCGGACCGCCGACCGTCATGCGCAGGGCCGCTTCATGCATGACCGTCCGGTACGGGAGCGCGTCGTCCCGATAGATGACGCCCTGCCGCTTGATGCGAAGCGACACCCAGTGCTCGACCTCCGGCGGCGTCGGCGCCGGGATCGCATGCCGGAAGATCTCTCGGGCGTGATCCGGTGTCTGCAACAACCCCGCGATGTGAGAGGTGTAGGCGGTGCGCAGGGCGACGGCGTGATGCTCCAATTCGGCCAAGTACCGCAGGCCGCACGGCAATACCTCGCGATACGCCTCCCACCACCCGTGCGTCTTCTCGGTCGCCATGCCGACCAGGGCGTCGATGTACGGCTGGTCCGGACACGAGTAAATGCGGGCCATGGCTCGTACGCGGTCCGCGCTCACGCCGAACCGGCCCGACTCGACGTTGCTGAGCTGCCCCTGGCTGGTCCCGAGCGCGCGTGCCGCCTCGGTCGCCGTCATGCCCGCTCGCTCGCGCAGCTTGCGAAGCTCGGCTGCCAGCCGGGCCCTGCGAGCCGTCATCGCAGGCCTCGTCGCCATGCGAACTCCTCTTGGTACATGCCTGGTTGGGCCGTCACTCACACGAGGGAAGTTGGGCTATGTATCTCGGATTCACGCAAATGACATTTGCCCATGCCCTACCTTCTCCCTCAGGCCGACCCGCCCGGAAGTACCCCGCTCGACGGAGCGGCAACGTCAACGGGCACCCCCAACCCCGCTCCCCGAAAGGGCACTTCCATGAACCCAACCGTATCCCCACCCTGGGCCTACACCCTCCAACTCCCCCACGGCCCCCGCGCCCCAGGCATCGCCCGCGCCACCCTGCGCTGCGTCCTCGCGTCGTACGGACTCGCCGAACTCACCCCCACCATCGAGCTGATGGCCGCCGAGATGCTGAACAACGCCCACCTCCACACGCAGGACCCCTACGCCCTCCGCCTGCGCGCGGCCGAACCGGACCGCGTAAGGGTGTCCGTCTGGGACTCCAGCCCCCACCTCCCGCCCGGCTTCGGCAGCCCGCTCGGCCAGGCGCCGTCGGGGGCCGCCGAGAGCGGGCGCGGCCTGCACCTCGTGCGCGCGTGCGCGGACGCGTGGGGCTCGGATCTCCTCGGCGACGCGTCCGGCGGAAAGCTGCTGTGGGCGGAATGCGGGAGGACGACTGATTGTCAGTGGGGTGACCTACCGTGATGACACGCGGACAGTCCGCGACGGAATCAGGAAGGGGCAGAGCGACATGACGCAAGCAGAGCAGCGGCTGCGGGCCCCGACGGGCGCGCGCGGCGGGCGTGGGACCAGTGCGGCCGAAGGGGGCGCGCAGTACGGTGGGGGCACCGCTGAGCGGGGCACGGGGCCTCCCACCGCGCCCGCCCGCGCAGCCACGGAGCCCGAGGGACGGAGGTCGCTGGCGATGTCCGAGCCGCGTTCCGGCCGTCTGCGTACGCTTCGGCCCCGTCCTGGGAATCTGCGCGAAGTCGCCGAGAAGATCGAGGAAGCGACCGGTCTGCGCGTGCAGATCCTGGGAGGAAAGCTCGTGATGTCCCCGACTCCGCGTGGGAAGCACGCGGGTGTGATCGCACGGCTGAGGCGGCAGTTGGACGCGAGGCTGCCCGAGGGGCTGGCCGCTTACGAGGTGTCCTCCATCGCCCTGCCCGACGATCCCGACGACTACGTCACGCCGGACCTCCTCGTCCTGCCCACGGAGTGGGAGGAGGACGACGACTGGCTCGCGGCCCCCGAGGACGCAGCACTCGCCGTCGAAGTGATCTCCAAGTCCGAGAGGTCCAAGGAGATCAGGGACAAGGTCGACTGGTACGCGGGTGCGGGTGTGACCGTTCTCGTTGTCGTTGATCCCCGTCATGGCACATGGACGTTGTACGCACACCCAAAGGCAGGCGCGTACCAGGAAGCACAGCAGGGCAAGTACGGCGAGACCATCCCCCTCCCCCAGCCGCTCGCCTTCGACGTCGAAACGAACCGCTTCCCGCTGTACGGGGAGAAGCCGCGCGGCTGACGCCGTCCCGCACATGAGGCGGGGCGCCCAGCGGCTCACCGGCCACCGGACGCCCCATCCACGTACAGACGTACAGCCACGTACAGACGTACAACCACTTACAGACGTACCACCACGTACAACCGCTAGACGAACAGGCTCACCAGCGCCGCCACCGCGAAGCCCGCCAGGGACAGGACCGACTCCAGGACGGTCCACGTGCGGAGCGTGTCGCGCTCCGAGATGCCGAAGTACTTCGCGACGATCCAGAAGCCGCCGTCGTTGACGTGCGAGGCGAAGATCGAGCCCGCGGAGATGGCCATGATGACCAGGGCCGTGAAGGCGTGGGAGTAGTCGCCCTCGGCGAGGATCGGGGCGACGATGCCCGCCGTGGTGACGATGGCGACCGTCGCCGAGCCCTGGGCTACGCGCAGGACCAGGGAGATCAGGTAGGCGAGGACGATGACGGGCAGGCCGACGTCGTTGAAGGTGTCGGCCAGGGCGTCCGCGATGCCGCTGCCCTTGAGGACGGCGCCGAAGATCCCGCCCGCGCCGACGACCAGGAGGATGTTGCCGACCGGCTTCAGGGACGCCGTCGAGACCGTCTCCAGGGACTTGCGGGACCAGCCGCGGCGGATGCCGAGGAGGTAGTACGCCATCGCGAGCGCGATCGTCAGGGCCACGAAGGGGTTGCCGAAGAACTCGATGACCGAGCGGGCGGTGGAGGGGTCGAAGGCGATGGAGGAGAAGGTGGCCAGGAGGATCAGGGTCAGAGGGGTGCCGATGATCAGGAACACCGTGCCGAGGGCCACCGGCTGCTCCTGGGGCGTCCGGCCCTGCGCCTTCTGCTCGGCGAGCACCGCGGCCTTCGCCTCCTCCGAGGCCTCCAGCATGTCCTGCGGCACGGGTACGAAGATGCGCTTGCCGACCCACGCGGAGAACACCCAGGCCGCGAGGACGGCGGGGATCCCGCAGACGATGCCCATGAGGATGACCCAGCCCAGGTCGACCTTCAGCAGGCCCGCGGCCGCGACCGGGCCCGGGTGCGGGGGCAGGAACGCGTGGGTCATGGAGAGGCCGGCGAGGAGCGGGAGGCAGTAGAGGAGGATCGACTTTCCGCTGCGCTTCGCCGCCGCGTAGACGATCGGCGCCAGGACGAAGATGCCCACGTCGAAGAAGACCGGGATGCCGAAGATCAGGCCCGTCAGGCCCATCGCCACGGGGGCGCGCTTCTCTCCGAAGAGTTCGAGGAGGCGCCGCGACAACACTTCGGCTCCGCCGGAGACTTCGAGGATCGCGCCGAGCATCGTGCCGAGGCCGATGATGATCGCCACATGGCCGAGGATGCCGCCCATGCCGGTCTCGATGAGCGAGGTCGCGTTCGACTTCTGGACCGTGCCGAAGAGTTCGGTGACCGACAGGCCCGCCGCGAGGCCGACGGCTATGGAGACCGCGAGCAGCGCCACGAAGGGCTGCAGCCTGGCCTTGATGATCAGGAAGAGCAGAAGCAGGATGCCGAGCGCGGCGACGGTCAGCAGGCCCGCCGTGCCGTCGATGACGGTCATCAGGCCGCCGGTGTGCGGGACCTCAGGTGGTGGTGGGGCGGTGGCCGCGAGGGGCGCGGAGAGTGCAGACGGGGACATCGTTGACCTCGTAAGTGCATGGGGCTTTCTGGGCAGGGGGGATCACGGCACGGCGCCTCGGGGGTGTGGGGCGCCGCGCCGTGACGAACGGCGTGCGTGACGGGGGTCAGGGCTTGGTCAGCCGAGTACGGCCAGCGCGTCGATCTCGATGAGCAGGCCCTTGGGCAGGCCGACGTACACGGTGGTGCGGGCGGCGGGCGGGGCCGAGAGCTGCTGCTCCTCGAAGTACTTGTTGTAGATCTCGTTCATCTCCGCGAAGTGGTCGACGTCCGTGAGGTAGACGCGCAGCATCATCACGTCGTCCCAGGTGGCGCCGCCCTCTTCGAGGATGGCCTTGACGTTGGCGAGGGTCTGGAGGGTCTGCTCGCGCAGGGTCGGGCCCGCGGGGGTGGGGGCCTTGCCCTCCTCGGCGGGGAGGAAGCCGACCTGGCCCGCGACCTGGAGGATGTTGCCCTTCTTCACGCCGTGGGAGAACTTGGCGGGCGGGGTGGTGTGGGTGGCGGGCGTCAGCGCGACCTTCGCGGTGGTGTCACTCATGGGGTGCTTCCGTCTTCCTTGATAGGGGCCTTGCCGGAGTACTCCCGGCTGATCGCTTCCGCGGTGCGGCGCACCGCGGGGAGCAGGGTGAGGAGTTCGTCGGCGGTGACGACGACGTTGGGCGCGGACACCGACATGGCGGCGACGACCCGGCCGTCGGCGCCGCGGATGGGCGCGCCGACGCAGTTGATGGACTCCTCGTGGCCGCCGAGGTCGGTGGCCCAGCCCTGTTCGCGCACCAGCGCGAGCTCCCTGAGGAAGGCCTGCGCGTTGGGCGTCGAACGGGACGTGTACGTGGGGTAGTCGAGCTTCTCCGCGATGACGCGGCGCTCGGCCTCGGGGAAGTCGGCGAGCAGCAGCTTGGCGACGGCGGCGACGGTGATCGCGACGGGCTTGCCGATGCGCGAGTACATCCGGACCGGGTAGCGGCTCTCGACCTTGTCGATGTAGACGACCTCGTGGTCCTCGTACACCGCGAGGTGGACGGTGTGGCCGCACTTCTCGTTGAGCGCGAGGAGGTGCGGGTGGGCGATCTCGCGCACGTCGAGGTTCTCGACGGCCTCCTGGGCGAGCGCGAAGAGCCGGGCGCCCAGGCGGTAGCGCTGGTCGGACTGGCGGAAGACCAGGCCGTGTTCGTGCAGGGTGCGCAGCAGGCGCAGGGCGGTGGACTTGTGCACGCCGAGGCGCTCGGCGACCTGGCCGAGGTCGGCGGGGCCCTCCGCGAGCAGCGGCAGGATGGACAGGGCGCGGTCGACGGTCTGGCTCATGACGTACGTACCTCCTCGTCGGCGGGGGCCGCGGCGGGCGGCGGTGCGGCCGTCCAGCCGGGGCCGAGGCGCAGTGACTGCCAGGCGGCGGGGGTGAGGGCGGCGAGGGCGTCGGCGTGCTCGCGGGCGGGGGGCGCGGCGAGGTCGCCGGGCACGGTGAGGGCGGCGGCGGCCATCAAGTGGCCGTGGCGCAGGCGGTGTTCGACGGAGAGACCGCGCAGGGTCGCGGAGAGGAATCCGGCGGCGAAGGCGTCCCCGGCGCCGACGGGTGCGACGACGTCGACGTGCAGGGCCGGGACGGAGGTGACGGTGTCGCGGCCGGTGGTGTGGTCGGCGGCGAGGACCGTGGCGCCCTCCGCGCCCTGCTTGACGACGAGCACGGCGGGCTCGGGCAGCGCGGCGCGGATCGCCGCGGGGCCGCCGGTGATCCCCCAGGCGGCCGCGGCCTCGTCGGCGCCGACGAAGACGAGGTCGGCGCCGCGCGCGAGGTCGAGGAGGACGGCCGGTCCCTCGCCGTCGGCGCCCTGCCACAGGCCGGGCCGGTGGTTGACGTCGAAGGAGACGAGCGAGCGGCGGCCCGGCCTGCGGGTGCACAGGTCGCGGACCAGGGCGAGGCAGTCGTCGGAGAGCGCCGGGGTGATGCCGGACAGGTGCAGGACGCGCCCGGACCACAGGGCGTCGGGCGCCATGGTGCCCGGCGACATTGCGGAGGCGGCGGAGCCCGCGCGGTAGTAGAGGACCTCGTGCGCGTCGGCGGCGCGGTCGTCGGCGGTGCGGAAGTAGATGCCGGTGGGGCGGTGCGGGTCGCGGCCGACGGCGGAGGTGTCGACGCCGTACCGGCCGATGGCCGCGACCAGGTGGTCGCCGAAGCCGTCGGCGCCGACGCGGCTGACCCAGCGGGTGCGGTGGCCCGCGGCGGCGAGGGCGCAGGCGACGTTCGACTCGGCGCCGCCGATGCCGCGCTCGAAGGACGGCACGTCGGCGAGGCGGCCCGGGCGCGACGGCAGGAAGGTGACCATGGACTCGCCGAGCGTCACGACGTCGGTGTCCAGGGGGTCGGTGCCGCCCCCGTCAACGGAGTTCGTGCCTCCGCCGGCGCCTGCTGTGGTCACGTCCGCGTCAGCTCCTCACTCGCTCTCCGGATCCGTTGACCCGGCGTTGGCTCGGATGTTAGACAGCAGTAAGCGACATACGCAATGAACGTTGCAGTATATGCAACGCCTGTCTTGAGGAGGCGCCCATGGCCGCCGACACGCCCGCCGACACCCGCGCAGCCACCCGCGCAGCCACCGGCGGGGACACGCGCGCAGAGGCTCCCGCGGACCAGGCCGACGACCGCGCGACAGCCGCTCTCGCGCAGCTGGCGGCAGAACGCGTCGACCACCGCTTCAAGGCCCTCCCGCCGGACGCCGCGGGCCTCACCGTCGGCGAGCTCGCCGCCCAGCGCCGCAACCTCTTCACGGGCGGCTTCACCACCCCCGTCCTCGCCCTCTCCGCCGAGCGCCTCGCGCACAACCTCGCGCTCATGGAGGAGTACGCGACCCGCCACGGCCTCGCCTTCGCCCCGCACGGCAAGACGTCCATGGCCCCCCAGCTGTTCAAGCAGCAGCTCGACCACGGCGCGTGGGGCATCACGCTCGCCGTGCCCCACCAGGTGCGCGTGGCCCGGGCGTTCGGCGTCCAGCGGATCTTCCTCGCCAACGAGCTCGTCGACGCGGCGGCGCTGCGGTGGCTCGCCGCCGAGCTGGACGCCGACCCCGGCTTCCGCTTCATCTGCTACGTCGACTCGGTGCGCGGCGTGGAGCTGATGGACGCCGCCCTGCGTGCCGCGGGCGCCCGGCGCCCCGTCGACGTCGTCGTCGAGCTCGCCGCCGGTGACGGCGCGCGGACCGGTGCGCGCACCGAGGCCGACTGCGCCGCCGTCGCCGACGCGGTCGGTGCCGCGTCGGCGCTGCGGCTCGTGGGGGTCGCCGGGTACGAGGGCGAGGTCCCGGACGCGACGCCCGACCGCGTCCACGCCTGGCTGCGGCGGCTCGTGGCGCTCGCCGCCGACTTCGACGCGGCGGGGCGCTTCACGGCGGGCGGGGCGGGCGGGGTCGACGAGATCGTGGTCAGCGCCGGGGGCTCCGCGTGGTTCGACGCGGTCGCCGACGTGTTCGCCGAGATTCCCCAGCTGTCCCTTCCCGTACTGAAGTTGCTGCGCTCCGGCGCGTACGTGTCGCACGACGACGGGCACTACAAGCACCTCACCCCCTTCAACCGGGTGCCCGAGGAGGGGGCCCTGGAGCCCGCGTTCCGGCTGTGGGCCCAGGTCGTGTCGCGGCCGTCGGACGGGCAGGCGTTCGTCAATGCGGGGAAGCGGGACGCGGCGTACGACCTCGATCTGCCCGAGGCGCAGGTCGTGCGGCGGGACGGGGTCGAGCGACCCGCTGAGGGGGTCGTGCTCCATGCCCTTTCCGATCAGCACGGGTGGGTGCGGACGGGGGGTGGGGCCGACCTCCAGGTCGGTGACTGGGTCGGGTTCGGGCTCTCCCACCCGTGCACGTCGTTCGACAAGTGGCAGTTGATCCCCCTGGTGGAGGGGGATGGGACGGTCACGGACTACATCCGCACGTATTTCTGACCCGGCTGGGAGGCTCCCCAATCCCGCCCCTTCCCGAAACCAGGGGGCTCCGCCCCCTGGACCCCCTTTTATCCGCGCTTCGCGCTCGTCCT
>NZ_JBHYJH010000046.1:0-58333 GCF_042740445.1 Streptomyces sp. NPDC059003
TGTTAAGCACGCCGCCAGCGTTCGTCCTGAGCCAGGATCAAACTCTCCGTGAATGTTTCCGGGATATCCCGGTGACACCACGAGAGCGGAACCAGGGAGAGGAATAGTCTCCCTGGTCCACAGCGTCCTCGCTGTGTGCCTTCCGCAATCGGAAGGACTTTTTCAAAGGAACCTCGTCACCGGACATGATGTCCGGTAGACGGGGTATCAACATATCTGGCGTTGACTTTTGGCACGCTGTTGAGTTCTCAAGGAACGGACGCTTCCTTTGTACTCACCCTCTCGGGCTTTCCTCCGGGCGCTTCCCTTCGGTGTTTCCAAACTCTATCAGGTCTTTTTCGTCCCTCTGACCACGATCTTCTGTGGACATACGGAACCAGACCCCGCGATTAGGATCTGACTCGATAGATGCTGCCGGTCCTCGGCGCTGATCCGATCTTTACTGATCGCGCCGCTCGGCCCTGGGCAGGAACCTGACTCTACATGGGGGTCCAGGCCGGTGCAAATCGTTTGTGCAGCGCTTCTACGTCTGCCAAGCAGGGCCTCCGTACAGAAGCGGAACGAGAAGTTCCTATGACTTACAGTTCTGAACAGTGCGTCGTCCAGGACAGGTAGTGACGGCGGTTCCGAATCTCCACCCCTGGGAGGCTTCCCATGACCAGCGTTACGTCCCCGCTCGCCGGACGCGCCATCGGACTCACTGCGGTACCTGATCCCGTGTTCTCCGGCGCGATGGTCGGCCCGGGCACGGCCATCGACCCCGTGCGCGAGCCCTCCGAGGCCGTTTCCCCGGTTGACGGCATCGTCGTCTCGCTCCACCCGCACGCCTTCGTCGTCGTGGACTCCGAGGGGCACGGTGTGCTGACGCACCTGGGCATCGACACCGTTCAGCTCAACGGTGAGGGCTTCGAGCTCCTCGTCAACAAGGGTGACACCGTTCAGCGCGGTCAGGCCGTCGTGCGCTGGGACCCGGCGGCCGTCGAGGCCGCGGGCAAGTCGCCCGTGTGCCCCATCGTTGCCCTGGAGGCCACGGCCGAGTCCCTGTCCGGCGTCGTCGAGGACGGCGACGTGAAGTCCGGCGACGCTCTCTTCAGCTGGCAGTGACGTCGGCGCCGTCCGTGCTCGACGGCAGGTAGGACATCCACCGCGGCGGCTGGGCCCGTCGCACTATCGGAGACGGGTGAAATGGAGACAACGCTGCGAGGCGTCGGCGTGAGCCACGGAGTGGCGATCGGCGAGGTTCGGCACATGGGAACGGCGGTGCTCGAACCGCCGGCCAAGCAGATTGCGGCGGAGGAGGCCGAGCGCGAACAGGGGCGCGCTCGCCAGGCCGTCGAAGCTGTGGCGGCCGACCTCATGGCGCGCGGCAACCTGGCGGGTGGCGAGGCACAGGCCGTGCTCGAGGCCCAGGCGATGATCGCTCAGGACCCGGATCTCATCGCCGACGTGGACCGGCGCATCGCCGTCGGCAGCACCGCCGAGCGCGGCATCTACGACGCCTTCTCCCACTACCGCGAGCTGCTCGCGGGTGCGGGTGAGTACATGGCCGGTCGTGTCGCCGACCTCGACGACGTGCGGAACCGTATCGTCGCCCGTCTCCTGGGCGTGCCGATGCCGGGTGTTCCGGACAGCGACGAGCCGTACGTCCTCATCGCCCGTGACCTCGCGCCCGCGGACACCGCTCTGCTCGACCCCGCGCTCGTGCTCGGCTTCGTGACCGAAGAGGGCGGGCCGACCAGCCACAGCGCGATTCTGGCGCGGGCGCTCGGCGTGCCCGCGGTCGTCGCGCTGCCCGGCGCCGGTGAGCTTGCCGAGGGGACGGTCGTGGCCGTCGACGGCAGCACCGGTGAGATCTTCGTGGACCCGAGCGCGGACAAGCGTGCCGAGCTCGAGGCCGCGGCCGCCGCGCGCAAGGCCGCGCTCGCCGCCTCCACCGGGCCGGGCGCCACGTCCGACGGCCACAAGGTGCCGCTGCTCGCGAACGTCGGCGGTCCCGCCGACGTGCCGGCCGCGGTCGAAGCGGGCGCCGAGGGCGTCGGCCTGTTCCGTACGGAGTTCCTCTTCCTCGACGACAGCTCCAAGGCACCGAGCGAGGAGAAGCAGGTCGAGGCGTACCGCAAGGTGCTCGAAGCCTTCCCCGAGGGGCGGGTCGTCGTGCGGGTGCTCGACGCCGGTGCGGACAAGCCGCTGGACTTCCTCACCCCGGTCGACGAGCCGAACCCGGCCCTGGGCGTGCGCGGCCTGCGGTCGCTGCTGGAGCACCCGGAGGTGCTGCGGACGCAGCTGACCGCGCTGGCCAAGGCTGCCGAGGGGCTGCCGGTCTACCTCGAGGTCATGGCGCCGATGGTCGCCGACCGTGCCGACGCCAAGGCGTTCGCCGACGCGTGCCGCGAGGCGGGCCTGCAGGCCAAGTTCGGTGCGATGGTGGAGATCCCCTCCGCCGCGCTGCGGGCGCGCTCGATCCTGCAGGAGGTCGAGTTCCTGTCGCTCGGCACCAACGACCTCGCGCAGTACACGTTCGCCGCCGACCGCCAGGTCGGTGCCGTGTCCCGGCTGCAGGACCCGTGGCAGCCCGCGCTGCTCGACCTGGTCGCGCTGTCGGCCGATGCGGCCAGGGCCGAGGGCAAGAGCTGTGGCGTCTGCGGTGAGGCCGCGTCGGATCCGCTGCTCGCGTGTGTGCTGACGGGTCTGGGCGTCACCTCCCTTTCCATGGGTGCCGCGTCGATTCCTTACGTTCGGGCGACGCTCGGCAAGTACACGCTGGCCCAGTGCGAGCGTGCCGCGGCCGCCGCGCGGGCGGCGGACAGCGCCGAAGAGGCGCGCAAGGCCGCGCAGGCGGTGCTGTCCGGCGAGTAGCCGGGCCGACGCCCGCTGACGAGGGCTGTTCCGAGGGGCGCTCCACCACTGGTGGGGCGCCCCTCGGGCGTTCAGTGCCGGTGTCCTGCGGGGGGATCGTCGTCGTCGAGGTCGGGTGCCGCGCAGTAGTCGACGCCTGATTCCGGGGCGATGAGATCGCCGGAGTGGGCGTCGGTGCAGTAGGCGTCGAAGACTTCGGCCGCGGTCAGGGGGTGCAGGCGCTCACCTTCCAGGCGCCAGCCGCGGACGCGCTCTCCTGGGTCGTCGCTGGTGCGCATCACGAGGCCGCCGTTGCTGTGCGTGGCGATGCCCACCGCCAGGACCGTGGTGAACTCCAGGGCTTCGGTCTCGTCCAGGTGGGGATTGCCGTCGGTGCCGATGGTGACGTGCAGCGCCGCGAGCAGTGTCTGGCCGTCGGACGGGACGCTGCACACGAGGTGGCTGGCGCGGCTGCCCGCTGTCCCGATCGCGCGCATGAGCAGGTCGGAGGCGCGGGCGAAGGCGGCGCGGCCGATGTCCACGCCGCACTCCGCGCAGGCGCCGATGCGGGCCAGGAGCATCGTCGCGTACTCCCAGGTGCTCTGCCGGACGGTCTCGTCGACGAGGTCCGGGACCAGGTCGGTGAAGTCCTGGCCCTCGTACGCGACGGTGGGGGCCGCGGTCGCCAGTTCCGCGGTGAAGCGGGTGCGGCTGGCGGAGGTGTCCGGGTCGAGGCCCGTGTCCGCGCAGAACTCCTCGTACTCCTCCGGGTCGAAGAGCGCGATGCTCGTGAGTCGACCCTGCGAGGCCAGGGACCTCAGCAGTCCCTCCACCTGCCTGAGGTAGGTCACGTGGTCGTCGAAGGTGAAGGTGCGGTAGCGGCGCATCGCCGCGAAGTCCTCCGCGTCGGCCAACAGGCCGATGGTGCCGGCGACTTCGCGGCGCAGGGCGCGTCGCATCGTGTCGTGCTGGGTGTGCCCCATGGTTCCCCCTGCGGTCAGTCGATCAGTGCTCACTCAACGTAACGGGTGGCACTGACAATGGCCGCGGAGCGTGAGAATCAGGCGCGCTCGTGGGCCAGTCGCTCGTAGAAGCGGAGCAGGTCGATGTTGTCCACGGAGCCCGGGTTGACGGCCTTGTCGAGCGGAGTGCCTTGCAGAAGGCGCTTGACGGGGACCTCGATGCGCTTGCCGGTGAGAGTGTGCGGGATGCCGGGGACCTCGATGACCTCGTCCGGGACGTGGCGTGGTGAGAGCTGTTCGCGAATGGTCGTCTTGATGCGGGCGCGCAGGTCGTCGTCGAGCGCGGCGCCGGGGGCGAGGTGGATGAAGAGGGGCATCCAGTAGCCGCCGTCGGCTTGTTCGACGCCGATGACCAGGGACTCGCGGATCTCGGGGAGGCGCTCGACGGCTTCGTAGATGTCGGCCGAACCCATGCGGACGCCCTGGCGGTTCAGGGTGGAGTCGGAGCGGCCGTGGATCACCACCGAGCCGCGTGCGGTGAGGGTGATCCAGTCGCCGTGGCGCCACACACCGGGGTAGGTGTCGAAGTAGCTGTCGTGGTAGCGGCTGCCGTCCGGGTCGTTCCAGAAGCGGATCGGCATGGACGGCATGGGGTTGGTGACGACGAGCTCGCCGACCTCGTCGACGAGCGGCTTGCCCTGGGGGTCCCAGGCCTGCAGGTCGGTGCCGAGGCAGGGGGCCTGGAGCTCGCCGATGTGCACGGGCAGCGTCGGCACGGCTCCGGCGAAGCAGGAGCACACGTCGGTGCCGCCGCTGACGGAGGCGATCCACACGGGTCCCGTCACCTCGGCGAACGCGTCGTGCAGCCAGCGGAATCCGTCGGGCGGCAGCGGTGAGCCGGTGGTGGCGACGCACTTGACGCGGGACAGGTCGTAGTCGCGCGCGGGGTGCACGTCCGCCTTGCGGCAGGCCATGACGTACGCGGCGGACGTCCCGAAGAGCGTCGCTCCGGTGCGTTCGGCGATGCCCCACTGCGCTCCGGTGTCCGGGTACCCGGGGCTGCCGTCGTAGAGGATGATCGTCGTGCCGGTGAGCAGGCCGGAGACGAGGAAGTTCCACATCATCCAGCCGGTCGAGGTGTACCAGAAGAACCGGTCGTCCGGGCCGAGGTCGCAGTGCAGTCCCGCCTGCTTCAGGTGCTCGACGAGGATGCCGCCCTGGGACTGGACGATGGCCTTGGGCAGGCCCGTCGTACCGGATGAGTAGAGCACCCACAGGGGGTGGTCGAAGGGGACCGCTTCGAAGACGGGGGTGGTGTCCGCGGCGGTGAGCGCGGACCACTCCAGGGCGCCTTCGGGGGCGGCGGTGCCGAGCAGGGGGATGTGGACGACGGCGCGCAGGGTGGGCAGTTCGCGGCGGAGCTCGGCGACGGTGTCGCGGCGGTCGTGTTCCTTGCCTCCGTAGCGGTAGCCGTCGACCGTGAACAGGACGACCGGTTCGACCTGCTGGAAGCGGTCGAGGACGCTGCGGGCGCCGAAGTCGGGGGCGCAGGAGGTCCAGACGGCGCCGACGGCGGCGGTCGCGAGGAGGGCGACGACGGCCTGCGGGATGTTGGGCAGGTAGCCGCTGACCCGGTCTCCGGGGCGGACGCCGAGCGTGCGCAGTTCCGCGGCCAGGGAGCCGACTTGGCGGCGCAGCTCGGCCCAGGTGACGGGGGTCGGTTCGTGCGACTCGTCGACGTGGAGGATGGCCGGGTCGTCCGCGCGCGCGGGGTCCTCGCCGGCGCGCAGGGCGTGCTCGGCGTAGTTCAGGGTTGCGCCGGGGAACCATGTGGCGCCGGGCATGGCGCGGTCGCCGAGCACGCGCGTGTACGGCGTGGTGAAGCGCACGTCGAACCACTCGGTGACGGCTTTCCAGAAGGTGTCGAGTTCGGCGACGGACCAGCGGTGCAGCGCCTCGTACCCGCCGGTGGCGGGGGCTCCGTGGTGTGCGGCCGCCCATGCCTGGAAGCGCGTGACCTGTGCGTCGGCGATCCGCTCCTGGTCCGGCTGCCAGAGCGGCGAGGGGTTCGCTGAGGACATGGGGCTGCTCCTGGGCTGTACGCGTCGTGGGCGTCTGTCGTGCGCACGGGCTCGGTGTGCGCGTGACACGGCTGACAGGACGATGCCATGTGATCGACTTACGCACCAGGGTGTGCCGCTCGGGGGCGGTTCGGCGACGCCGAGTTGCCGTCCTGGGTGAACGGCAGTTGAACGCGGTGCACCTGCCGCGCCTTCGGTGGCAGGGTGAGCAGCATGAACGGTCGTGACCTGGTGCGTTCGGTGAAGGCAGTCGGTTTTTCCGATACGGCCCAGAGGGTGCGCATGGTGCGCTCAGCGTGGCGTAGGCGGCGGGCCGACGCGGCGGGTCTGGCCGTACGGGGCACCGAGCGGGCCCGTACGCCGGGTCCGGTGACGATGGTCGAGCCGGGTCCCGGTGGCGGGGTGGTGCGGTTCGCGCGCTCCGAGCTGAGGGTGCGGGTCACGTCGGGCGGCGCGGTGTTCTGGGGCTGGGACGGGGCCGAGCCGAGCCCGTCGTGCGCGCTGGTGGGCGGCAGTCCTGAGGCGGATCCTCGGGCGGTTCTGGAGCCCGACAAGGAGGGCGGCTGGCGGGTGGTGTCGGAGCGGGCGACGGTGGTCGTCTCGCGGCACGGGGCGGTGGAGCTGCGGACTCCCGGTGGGGTGATGCTGCGGCGCGATCTGCCGCCGCGCTGGTGGGAGCCGGTCGGTGGCGGCACGGCCCGCTGGGTGCAGCGCTCCGAGGTGGCGGCGGACGCGCGGTTCTTCGGGCTGGGTGGCAGGGCGGCGGGGCCGCGGTTGCGGAATGGGACGTACCGGTTGTGGAACACGGATCCGGGTGGTTCGTTCGAGCCCGGTGACGATCCTCTGTACATCACGATGCCGGTGCAGTTGGTGGTCGCCGACGGGGGCACGCATCTGGTGTTCCACGACGACACCTGGGACGGCACGGTGACCCTGCGCGAGGGCGAGGAGGGTGCGGGTTCCGGTCACGACAGGGTGGGGTCGTGCGAGGTGCGGATGGAGGGTGGTCCGCTGCGGTGCTGGGTCATGGTGGGCACCCCCGCGCGCGTGCTGCACTCCTGGGCGTCGCTCACGGGTGCGCCGGCGGTGCCGCCCACCTGGGCGCTCGGTCATCATCACGCGCGGTGGGGCTTCGGCAGTGAGCAAGAGGTGCGCCGGATCGTCGCGGGGTACCAGGAGCGCGGGTTGCCGCTGGACGCCGTCCACTTGGACATCGATCACTTCGACGCGCACCAGGTGTTCACGGTCGACAAAAAGCGTTTCCCTTCGCTGCCGAAGCTCGCCGGGGATCTGCGCCGGGACGGCATCCGGCTGGTGTCGATCGTGGATCCGGCGGTGAAGGCGCAGCCGGGCAACGCCGTGTACGACGGCGGGGCGGCCGCGGACGCGTTCGTGCGGGACGCTGCCGGACGGGTCGTGCGCGGGCTCGTCTGGCCCGGTGACGCGGTGTTCCCGGACTTCACGGCCGGGCGGGTGCGCAAGTGGTGGGGCGGCCTGTACGACGAGCGGCTCGCGCAGGGCTTCTCGGGCTTCTGGCACGACATGAACGAGCCGGTGTCGTTCGCCGCCTTCGGGGAGACGACGCTGCCCCGCTCGGCCCGGCACGCCCTGGACGGCCGGGGCGGCGATCACCGGGAGGGGCACAACGTGTACGCGTTGGGCATGGCCCGCGCGGGCTACGAGGGGATGCGTGAACTGCGCCCCGGGGAGCGCCCGTTCCTCTTCTCGCGCTCCGGCTGGGCGGGAATGCAGCGCTACGGAGGGACCTGGTCGGGCGATGTGGCCACCGGGTGGCCGGGGCTGCGGGCCTCGCTCGCGCTCGTCCTCGGGCTCGGCCTGTGCGGTGTGCCGTATTCGGGTCCCGATGTGGGCGGCTTCGACGGCAGCCCTTCGCCGGAGCTCTATCTGCGGTGGTTCCAACTCGGCGCGTATCTGCCGCTGTTCCGTACGCATGCGGCGCTGCGGGCGGGGCGCAGGGAGCCGTGGGAGTTCGGTCCCGAGGTCCTTGAGCACGCGCGTGTGGCGCTGGTCGAGCGCAGACGGCTGCTGCCGTACTTCGTGACGCTGGCGCATCTGGCGCGGCGCACCGGTGCGCCGTATGTGCGGCCTCTGTGGTGGGGCTCCCCGGAGGACCGGGCGCTGCGGGACTGCGAGGACGCCTTCCTGCTCGGTGACTGTCTGCTGGTGGCTCCGGTGCTGTGGGAGGGGGCCACGCAGCGGCGGGTGCGGCTGCCTCCGGGGCGGTGGTACGACACCGTGACGGGGCGCGCGTACGAGGGGCCGGGGCAGGTCCTTGTCGAGGCCCCGCTGTCCCGTGTCCCGGTGCTCGCCCGCGCCGGATCGGTGCTGCCCGTGCGGGACGAGGACGGGCAGCCGGCCCTGGAGGTGTGGGCGCCCGCACAGGGGCGTACCGGAGGCGGTCTGGTGATCGCGGACCCGGGTGACGGGTGGGACGAGCCGGAGCTCCAGCGCTTCGGGGTGCGCTGGAGTGATGACCGGGTGCTCGTCGAGCGGGAGGGCGAGGAGTCGAGCGGTGAGGTGGGGTATCCGGTGCGGGTGCGCGGGCTCGACGCTCCGCAGCCGCGGAAACGGCCCTCTTCGAAGTGACCTGTCGGATGGCCGAAGTGGCCCGCCGGACGGCCCGCTCCGGAGGGGGTGTTCGTGAGAGCTGCCCCCTCTCGGCCGTGTCAGATGTAGCGTCCTTCGAACCAGGCCCGTACCACCGACGTGTGCAGCGGGAAGGCGAGTTCGGCGGGCCGGTACAGCAGTTCCCAGCCCTCGGTCTCGTCCGTGGGCGCGGACTGCGGCAGGTCGGCCGCGGGGCGCTCCGGGAGCAGCCCGAACAGCAGCAGGTGCCCGTCGGGCGAGCTGAGCGCTTCGACGATGCGCACGTCGCGGCTCGCGGCGCTGATGCCGGTCTCTTCCTTGAGCTCGCGGACGACGGCGTGCCGCCAGTCCTCCCTGTCGTCCACGTAGCCGCCCGGCAGGGCGGTGCCCCCGCGCGCGGGGGCGATGGAACGGGTCACGGTGACGAGGGCGGTGCCCTTCGTGTCGTACACCGGCTGGAGGGCCACGGCGACGGGCAGTGGGTTGCGGTAGGCCACGGCCTCGCAGTCGGCGCAGGTGCGCGGCCAGCCTGTCACGTGGTCTCCGTAGCGCGCGCCACAGCTCGTGCAGTGGGAGTCCGGTGCGGAGTCGGCGGGGTGCTGGGTTGGGGACACGCGGCGGACTGTAGCCGATCTCCGAGCGTCGGTCTTCCGTGGAGTACCGGGATCCTGATAGACGCACGGACATGACAGCATTTGGCTCCGCTCCGCGGAAGTTCGCCGTGGCCGCCACCGCTCTGCTCGCCGTGGCCGCCGCACCCGCGCCGGCCCGGGCGGACGACGATCCCCACGCCCCGGACGGGTTCGTCGCGTTGAGAGACGTGGACCCGACGATCATCCAGGACATCCGGTACTTCACGCCGCACAACTTCGTGGGTGAGCGCGTCGACGGCTATCGGAAGCCGATGTGCATCCTCACCGAACCGGCGGCGAAGGCACTGCGCAAGGCGCAGCGGACGCTGCTCCGCCAGGGCTACTCGCTGAAGGTGTACGACTGCTACCGGCCGCAGCGGGCGGTGGATCACTTCGTGCGCTGGGCCGAGGACGTGCGCGACGAGCGCATGAAGGGGGAGTTCTATCCCCGGGTCGACAAGTCACGGCTCTTCGAGGACGGGTACATCGCGAAGAAGTCCGGGCACAGCCGCGGCTCGACGGTCGATCTGACGATCGTGCGGCTGCCCGCTCCGCCCACCCGTCCGTACATCCCTGGTGAGCCCCTGACGCCCTGCTACGCGCCGCAGAAGGAGCGGTTCCCGGACAACTCCGTGGACATGGGCACCGGGTACGACTGCTTCGACACGCTCTCGCACACCGACGATCCCCGGGTGACCGGCAAGCAGCGCGCGCATCGTGACCTCCTGCGCGGCACACTGGTCAAGTTTGGCTTCGTGAACCTGCCGGAGGAGTGGTGGCACTTCACGTACAAGCCGGAGCTGTTCCCGGACACGTACTTCGACTTCCCCGTGTCCCGTCGTTCCCTGCCCCGCGCGTAGCCGCTGATCCCGTGGCGCACTGCTGACGCCGTGCCGTCACCCGTGGCAGACTTCTGACGTTCCGTCAGATCCAGCGCCCTGGAGGGATCTTGTCGCGAGTGCCTACGCCTGTGGTGGCCAACTGGTTCGCAGGAGAGGGGGACGCCTTCCGGCTCCTGGGCACGCGGTGTGCCCGGTGCGCCGCGGTGTTCTTCCCACGCGAGGACGGCTTCTGCCGCAATCCCGGGTGCGCGGGTGGCGAGCTCCTGGAGGTGGCCCTTTCGCGGCGCGGGCGGGTGTGGTCGTACACCGACGGCCGCTACCGCCCGCCCGCGCCCTACGTGTCCGACCCGGAACTTCCCTGGCAGCCCTACACGTTGATCGCTGTGGAGCTCGCGGCCGAGGGCATGGTGGTGCTCGGCCAGGCGGCTCCGGGTGTGACCGTCGCCGATCTCGAGGTCGGCATGGAGGTGGAGGTCGTGCCCGGCGTGCTCCATGAGGACGCGGACGCGACCTGGACGACGTGGCACTGGCGGCCCCTGGGGGTGAGGGCGTGACAGGCGAGGTGGCGGTGCTCGGCGCGGGCATGCACCCCTGGGGCAAGTGGGGGCACGGCTTCGTCAGGTACGGGACGGCGGCGGCTCGCGCGGCGCTGGCGGACGCCGGGGTCGACTGGCGGGACGTGGGGGCGATCGTCGGCGCCGACACCGTGCGCGGCGGCTATCCGGGGTACGTGGCCGGGGCGACGTTCGCGAAGGCACTCGGCTGGCAGGGCGCGCGCGTGGCGAGCGTGTACGCGGCGTGCGCGTCCGGGGCGCAGGCGATCGACACGGCACGCGCGCAGCTCCTGTCGGGGCTCGCGGACGTGATCCTCGTCGTCGGCGCCGACGCGGCTCCGAAGGGCTTCTTCCGGCCCCCTGGAGGGGACCGGCCGGACGACCCCGACTGGCTCCGCTTCCGCGTCCTCGGGGCGACGAACCCCGCGTACTTCGCGCTGTACGCCCGCCGCCGGATGGCTGTGCACGGCGACACGCTGGAGGACTTCGCCCAGGTCAAGGTGAAGAACGCCGCCGCGGGGGCGCTCAACCCGTACGCGCGCTACCGCAAGGCCGTCACCTCGGACGAGGTGGCCGCGTCCGCCGTCGTCGCCGACCCGCTGCGGCTGCTCGACATCTGCGCGACGTCGGACGGCGCGGCGGCCCTGGTCCTCTCCACCCTGGAGTACGCCCGTCGGCACGGCGCCGCCGACCCGGTGCGCATCCGCGCGGTGTCCACCGTCACGCCGACGTATCCGAACGCGGTCCTCGACCTCCCGGACATCGCCACCGACTCGACCGCCGCCGCCCGCCCCGCGGAGAGGGCCTTCAGGGCGTCCATCGCGCACGCCGCGTACGAGGAGGCGGGCATCGGCCCGGAGGACCTCTCCCTGGCCGAGGTGTACGACCTGTCGACGGCCCTGGAGCTCCAGTGGTACGAGGATCTGGGGCTGTGCGAGGAGGGCGAGGGCGCCAAACTCCTTCGGGCCGGGGCCACGGCCCTGGGCGGGCGCATACCCGTGAACACCAGCGGCGGACTCGCCTCCTTCGGAGAGGCCGTCCCGGCCCAGGCCCTGGCCCAAGTGTGCGAGCTGACCTGGCAGTTGCGGGGTGCGGCGGGCGCGCGTCAGGTAGAGGGGGCGCGCGTGGGCATCACCGCGAACCAGGGGCTCTTCGGCCACGGCAGTTCGGTGATCGCCGTGCGGTGAGACCGGTGGTCCCGGTGCGGTGCGGCGGGAGGGCAGGGCGTCGAGAGGCGGCTGAGGTCAGGGCCCGCGGTGCGCCGAAGCGGGCGCGTGGTGGGGCGTGACGGGCGCGTGCGGCGTTCCGCCGTGGAAGGCGTCGCGCCGGTTAACCGGTGGCGTCGGCGACCTTGACGCTCCATCACCACCGGTGAACACTTCCCGGTGTCAGTCGGCATCGCCACTCTTCGGCTCCGTGCCGCTCAGGGCCCGTGCGCTCCCCCAGGCTCTGCCCAGAAGGGCCTGCTCAACGGGTCATCCCCCCAGGGGCGATGCGACTGTGACGGCACGCCCCCGCCGGGGCCGACCGGGGCGCGGGAGTCCCCTTGCCCGCGGCGGACGCTGCCGTCCGTGACCGGGCAGTAGTCGTGGGAAACGCACCCTGCACGGAGTACCGGGGCCGCTCGCCCCGGGCGAGGGCCTAGGAGCCGCCATGTACTCGAATGGGGACATCTTCGTCGGTGAGGTCATCGGCACCGCGATTCTGATTCTCTTCGGCGCCGGCGTGTGCGCCGCCGTCACGCTCAACCACTCGAAGGCCAAGGCCTCCGGGTGGATCGTCATCGCCTTCGGCTGGGGTTTCGGCGTGATGGCGGGCGCGTACACCGCCGCACCGCTGTCGGGAGGTCACCTCAACCCGGCCGTCACGCTCGGGATCGCCATCGACACCGACAAGTGGAGCAAGGTCTGGGTCTACCTGGCGGGGCAGATGGTCGGCGCGATGCTGGGCGCCGTCCTCGCGTACCTCGCGTACCTCGCGCAGTTCCACGCCAATGTGCCGGGCGGCGTCAAGGGGGATCCGGCGGGGACGCGGGGGCCCACGCCGACGCTCGGCATCTTCTCCACCATCCCCGAGATCCGGAACCCGGTCGCCAACCTGCTGACCGAGATCATCGGAACCATCGGCCTGGTCCTTCCGATCCTCGCCTTCGGGCTCACCGAGGGGCTCGGCAAGTCCGGCACGCAGATCCTGATCGTCGCCTTCCTCGTCGTCGGCATCGGCCTGTCGCTCGGCGGCCCCACCGGCTACGCCATCAACCCGGCCCGGGACCTCGGCCCCCGCGTCGTCCACCAGTTCCTGCCGATCCCCAACAAGGGCACGTCCGACTGGAGTTACGCCTGGGTCCCGGTGGCCGGGCCGCTGATCGGCGGGGCCCTCGCGGGACTCATCTACAACGCAGCCTTCTGAGCGGGAGTAGCCATGACGGACAGCTCCGAGAAATTCGTCGCCGCGATCGACCAGGGCACCACTTCGAGCCGCTGCATCATCTTCAACCAGGACGGCGCCATCGTCGCCGTGGACCAGCGCGAGCACCGGCAGATCTTCCCCAAGCCAGGATGGGTGGAGCACGACGCCACCGAGATCTGGTCCAAGGTGCAGGCCGTGGTGGCGGGCGCCATCGCGAAGGCCGGCCTTCGGGCGGACCAGCTCAGCGCCCTCGGCATCACCAACCAGCGCGAGACGACGGTCCTGTGGGACCGCGCCACGGGCAAACCGGTGCACAACGCGATCGTCTGGCAGGACACCCGCACGTCGGCGCTGTGCAACGAACTCGGCGGCACGGACGGGCAGGACCGTTTCCGCGAGCAGACGGGCCTGCCTCTGGCGAGCTACTTCTCCGGGCCCAAGGCGGCCTGGCTGCTCGACAACGTGCCGGGCCTCAGGGCGCGCGCCGAGCGCGGCGACATCGCCTTCGGCACCATCGACTCCTGGCTCATCTGGAACCTCACCGGCGGCACCGACGGCGGCGTCCACGTCACGGACGTCACCAACGCCGGGCGCACGATGCTGATGAACCTGGAGACCCTCCAGTGGGACGCGTCGATCCTGTCGGCGATGAACGTGCCGGAGGCGGTGCTCCCGGAGATCAGGTCGTCGGCCGAGGTGTACGGCACGGCCGTCGGGCAGCTCTCCGGAGTGCCCGTAGCCTCCGCGCTCGGCGACCAGCAGGCCGCGGTCTTCGGACAGGCCTGCTACGACACGGGGACGGCCAAGAACACGTACGGTACGGGCAGTTTCCTGCTGCTCAACACCGGGAGCAGGCCCGTGCCCTCGAAGAGCGGCCTGCTCACGACCATGGGCTACAAGATCGGCGGCGAGGCGCCCGTCTACTGCCTGGAAGGGTCCATCGCGATCACCGGCGCGCTCGTGCAGTGGTTCCGCGACCAGCTGGGCATCATCCGGACCGCCGACGAGATCGAGACGCTCGCGGCGAGCGTGGACGACAACGGCGGCGCGTACATCGTGCCCGCGTTCTCCGGGCTCTTCGCCCCGTACTGGCGCTCCGACGCGCGCGGCGTCGTCACCGGCCTCACGCGGTACGTCACCAAGGCGCACCTGGCGCGTGCCGTCCTGGAGGCGACGAGCTGGCAGACCCGTGAGGTCGTCGACGCCATGTACCAGGACTCCGGAGTGCGGATCACCACCTTGAAGGTGGACGGCGGCATGACCAAGAACAACCTCCTGATGCAGCACCAGGCGGACGTGCTCGGCGTGCCCGTGATCCGCCCGCGGATCGCCGAGACGACGTGCCTGGGCGCCGCGTACGCCGCCGGGCTCGCGACGGGCGTGTGGCACGACCTGGACGAGCTGAAGGCCCACTGGCAGCGCGATGTCGAGTGGACGCCGGGCATGGAGGCCCAGGAGCGCGATCGCGAGTACCACAACTGGCGCAAGGCCGTGGAGCGCAGCTTCGGCTGGCACGAAGACGGTGGGGACGGTGGGGACGGTGGGGCCAGTGGGGCCAGTGGGGCCAGCGGGGACGGTGGCGGCGACGAGCCCGGCTGATCCGGTGCGGCGTACACCGTGAGACGGCACGCGCGCGTGATGGCGCTCCCGTGCGGCACGCGCGCGTGCGACGGGGCCACGGCTCGTACCCCGGTCGGCGGGGGTACGGGCCGTGCGCTCCCTGGAGGGAGGGCCGACCGCGCGGGGCCGGGGCCTCAGGTGGTGACAGGCTCCCGGGCCGCGGAGCCGACCGCCATCGCGTGCTCGACCACGTCGATGAGGACCTCCTTGACCGACTCCTTCTCCCGGGCATCGCACAGCACCACGGGGGTGCCCGGGTCGAGGTCCAGGGCCTGGCGCACCGCGTCCGCCGGGTAGCGGGACGCGCCCTCGAAGCAGTTCACGCCGACCACGAAGGGTATGGAGCGGCGCTCGAAGTAGTCGACGGCGGCGAAGCAGTCCTCCAGGCGGCGGGTATCGGCGAGGACGACGGCGCCGAGCGCACCGGTCGCCAGCTCGTCCCACAGGAACCAGAAGCGGTCCTGTCCGGGCGTGCCGAAGAGGTACAGGACCAGGTCCTCGCGGAGCGTGATCCGGCCGAAGTCCATGGCCACGGTGGTGGTGTACTTGCCCGGGACGCCGTCGGTGTCGTCGACCGGACGGCCCGCCTCGCTGAGCGCCTCCTCCGTGCGCAGCGGCTTGATCTCGCTGACCGCGCCGACGAGGGTCGTCTTGCCCACGCCGAAGCCGCCCGCCACCAGGATCTTCAGCGTGACCGGCTCGACGGGGGGCGTGCCGCGCTCAGAACGCTTGAAGATCATTGCTCTCTTCTCCCGGATCCTTAAGTCAGTCATCAGTCGGTTATCTGTCGTTCGGGTATCTATTGTTCAGCTATCTGTCGTTCGGTTATCCGTCAGTCCGTCATCTGTCAGTCAGCCACCGGCCAGGGGGCCGGCAGGCGTGGGGGCGCGTGCGTCAGTCGGGCGACGGTCCGTATCCGCCGCCTCCGGGGGTTTCGATCACGAGGACGTCACCGGGGCCCGCGTCCGCCGAGTCGCTGCCTTCGAGCCGCACCACGTCGCCGTCGGCACGCTCCACGCGGCCCGAGCCGAGTGCGCCCGGCTCGCCGCCCGCCATGCCGTACGGGGCCACCCTGCGGTGCTGGGACAGCGTGGAGACGGTCATGGGCTCCCGGAAGCGGATGCGGCGCACGGCCCCGTCACCGCCGCGCCAGCGGCCGTCGCCGCCGCTGCCGTGCCGCACCGCGAACTCCTCCAGGACGACCGGCAGCCGCCACTCCAGGACTTCCGGATCGGTGAGGCGCGAGTTGGTCATGTGGGTCTGCACGACGGACGCCCCGTGGAAGCCGTCGCCCGCGCCGGATCCGGAGGCCACGGTCTCGTAGTACTGGTACCGGTCGTTGCCGAAGGTGACGTTGTTCATCGTCCCGGAGCCCTCGGCCTGCACGCCGAGCGCCGCGTAGAGGGCGCCGGTGATGGCCTGCGAGGTCTCCACGTTGCCCGCGACGACGGCCGCCGGCGGCTCGGGCGACAGCAGGGTCCCGGAGGGCACGATGATGCGCAGGGGGCGCAGACAGCCGTCGTTGAGGGGGATGTCGTCGTCCACGAGGGTGCGGAAGACGTACAGGACGGCGGCGTTGACCACGGCGAACGGCGCGTTGAAGTTGCTCGTCAGTTGGGGTGACGTGCCCGTGAAGTCCACCGTGGCCGAGCGCTGTTGGCGGTCCACGGTGACACGGACGCGGATGACGGCGCCGGAGTCGGTCTCGTACGCGTACGCGCCGTCCTCCAGGGCGTCGATGACGCGCCGCACGGAGTCCTCGGCGTTGTCCTGGACGTGCCGCATGTAGGCCTGGACGACGTCGAGGCCGAAGGTGGCGATCATGCGGGCGACCTCGTCGACGCCCTTCTGGTTGGCGGCGATCTGGGCGCGCAGATCGGCGAGGTTGGTGGCGGGGTTGCGGGAGGGGTAGCGGGTCTTCGTCAGGAGCCGCAGCGTCTCGGCCTCGCGGAACCGGCCCGCCTCCACGAGGAGCCAGTTGTCGAAGAGGATGCCCTCCTCGTCGATGGTGCGGCTGTGCGCGGGCATGGAGCCGGGCGCGATGCCGCCGATCTCCGCGTGGTGGCCGCGCGACGCTACGTAGAAGAGGATCCGCTCCCCCGGAGCGTCAAAGACGGGGGTGATGACGGTGACGTCCGGGAGGTGGGTTCCGCCGTGGTACGGGTCGTTGACCGCGTAGGTGTCGCCCGGGCGCATGGCCGGGCCGCGGCGGCGGATGACCTCCTTGACGCTGGTGCCCATGGAGCCCAGGTGGACGGGGATGTGGGGGGCGTTGGCGACCAGGTTGCCGTCCGGGTCGAACAGGGCGCAGGAGAAGTCCAGCCGCTCCTTGATGTTGACCGACTGGGCGGTGGACTCCAGGCGGGCGCCCATCTGTTCGGCGATCGACATGAAGAGGTTGTTGAAGACTTCGAGGAGGACCGGGTCGGCCTCCGTGCCCGCGCGGGAACTCGGGGGCGCCGCGACGCGTTCCATGATCAGGTGCCCGTCGTCGGTCATGGCAGCCCGCCAGCCGTCGTCCACGACGGTCGTGGCACCGGCCTCGGTGATGATCGCGGGCCCGGTGACGGTCTCGCCGGGCGGCAGGTGTTCGCGGCTGCGCAGGGGGACGTCGCGCCAGGCGCCACCGGTGTGCAGGCGTACGGTCCGCGCGGTGCCGCCGTCGGTGGTGGCGGCGCCGAGCACCGACAGGTCCGGAGGGTGGGTGAGGCCGGTGGCCTCCACGGAGAGGGCTTCGACCACGAGGGGGCGGTCCAGGGTGAACGAGTAGGTGGCGCGGTGGCGCTCCTCGAAGGCGCGGGTCATGGCGTCCGGCTCGGTCAGCTCCACGGTGAGCGTGGTGTCGGTGCCGTCGTAGCGCAGATGGGCGCGGCGCGCGACGTGCACGCGGTCGGCGGGCACGTCCTCGGCGAGGAGCTCGGCGCGGGCCGCCTCCTCCAGGTCGTCGGCGGTCTTGCGGACATGGGGCATCGAGGACGCCTCCAGGGGCGCCTCCACGGACTGCTCGCGCATCGCCGTCGTGTCGGCGAGACCGATGCCCAGCGCGGACAGGACGCCCGCCATGGGAGGCACGAGGACGGTGCGGATGCCGAGGGAGTCCGCGACCATGCAGGCGTGCTGGCCGCCCGCGCCGCCGAACGTCGTCAGGGCGTAGCGCGTGACGTCGTGGCCCTTCTGGACGGAGATCCGCTTGACGGCCGCGGCGATGTTGGCGACGGCGATCTGCAGATAGCCCTCGGCGACCTGCTCGGGGGTGCGGTCGTCACCGGTCCGGTCGGTGATCTCGCGGGCGAGCGCGGCGAACCGGTCACGGACGAGCGCGTCGTCGAGCGGCTCGTCGCCGCCCGGGCCGAACACCCGGGGGAAGTGGGCGGCCTGGACGCGGCCGAGCGCCACGTTGGCGTCGGTGACCGTCAGGGGGCCGCCGCCCCGGTAGCAGGCCGGGCCGGGGTCGGCGCCCGCCGAGTCGGGCCCCACGCGGTAGCGGCTGCCGTCGAAGTGCAGCACGGAGCCGCCGCCCGCGGCGACGGTGTGGATGTCGAGCATGGGCGCGCGCAGCCGTACGCCGGCGATCTGCGTGGTGAAGACCCGCTCGTACTCCCCCGCGTAGTGCGACACGTCCGTCGACGTGCCTCCCATGTCGAAGCCGATGACCCGGTCGAACCCGGCGAGCTTCGACATGCGGGCCATGCCCACGATGCCGCCCGCGGGGCCGGACAGGATGGCGTCCTTGCCGCGGAACTGCCCCGCTTCGGCGAGCCCGCCGTTGGACTGCATGAACATCAGCCGTACGCCCTGGAGTTCGTCGGCGACGTGCTGGACGTAGCGGCGCAGGACGGGCGAGAGGTAGGCGTCGACGACGGCGGTGTCCCCGCGCGGGACGAGCTTCATCAGGGGGCTGACCTCACTGGACAGCGAGACCTGGGGGAAGCCGATGCGGCGGGCGAGCGCGCCGACCGCCTCTTCGTGGGCGGGGTGGAGATGGCTGTGCATGCAGACGACGGCGACGGCCCGGATCCCCTCGTCGTAGGCCTGCCGCAGCGGTGCGGCGAGCGCGTCCAGGTCGGGTTCGCGGAGAATTTCACCATCCGCTGCGACGCGCTCGTCAACTTCGACTACTCGGGCGTAGAGCGCTTCGGGGAGGACGATTTCGCGGGCGAAGATCCGGGGGCGGTTCTGGTAGGCGATGCGCAGGGCGTCGCGGAAGCCGCGGGTGATGACGAGCGCCGTGGGCTCACCCTTGCGCTCCAGAAGGGCGTTGGTGGCGACGGTGGTGCCCATCCGGACGGCGTCGATCGGTACGGCGCGCAGGTCCGCTCCGTCCAACGCGCCCGCGCCGGCCAGGAGTTGCGTGATGCCTTCGACCGCCGCGTCGGCATAGCGCGCGGGGTTGTCCGACAGAAGCTTGTGGGTGAGCAGGCGGCCGTCCGGGTGACGCGCGACGACATCCGTGAACGTACCGCCCCTGTCGACCCAGAACTGCCAGCCTGTCACGTCTCAATCCCCGCTTTCGCGCTGTTCAGAGCGCCCGGAGGCCGTCGATCACGTCGCGCAGAATACTCTCGTCCGGCAGCTCGGCGGGGGGTACGGGGCGGGTCACGTGCACCAGCCGGTCGTCTACGAGGTCACCGATCAGGACGCGGACCACACCGATGGGAAGGTCCAGTTCCGCCGCGAGTTCCGCGACGGACTGCGGACTGTCACGGCAGAGGTCGACGATGTCCACGTGCTCCGGTGACAGGGTCTGGTCGGCCTCCGTGCCGTCGGCACGGGACTCCGCGATCACGACCGCGATGAGGTCGAGGCGGTGCTGGCCCGCACTGGAGGTGCGGCCGCGCGTCATGGCGTACGGGCGCACCACCGGTCCGGCGTCGTCGTCGAACCAGCGGTGCGCAGACTGGGAAGCCTGGGCGGACTGAGGGGTCTGGGGGGACCGACCGTCGTCGCTCATGACCTCCCACTACCCTCCCGTGGGCAGGTCGGTGCGCGGCGCCGAACCCAGATGCACACCCACCCTCTTGACCAGCAGCGTCATCTCGTACGCCACCAGGCCGACGTCGGAGTCCGCCGCCGCGAGCACGGCGAGGCAGCTGCCGTCGCCCGCCGCCGTGACGAACAGGAACGCGTCGTCGAGCTCGACGACCGTCTGCCGGACCTTGCCCGCGTCGAAGTGGCGTCCGACGCCCTTGGCGAGGCTGTGGAATCCGGACGCGACGGCGGCCAGGTGCTCGCTGTCCTCACGGGTCAGGTTCTTGGACACGCCCGTGGGCAGGCCGTCCCCGGAGAGCACGAGCGCTTTGCGGATGCTGGCGACACGCTCCACCAAGTCGTCGAGGAGCCAGTTCAGCTCGCCCGACCCCCCGGTCGCGGTGGTGCGTGCGTCGGCCTTCGGTGCGGTCATCGACCGTCCCCCTCAGATGTCGTTCCTGGTGCTGTGCCGTCGGGGGCGCTGTCGCCCGCGGCATTCTCTTCACGTCCGCGCTGCCAGCCCCGCTGGAGCGAGGCCATGCGGCTGCGTACCTCGTCGGCGTCGCGCTCCTCCGGGCCGCTGGTCCCGGCCGGGGTCGCACCCCGCTCCGTACGGCTGTCGGGGCCCTCCTTCAGCTGCGGTGCGAGGCTCGCCTGCCGCACGCGGCGCGGCAGGCCGCCGAGGGTGGGCACGGGGTCCTGGGGCGCCGTCCGGGGCGGCGTGCCGGTGCTGCCTGCGGCCCGGTCCATGGGTTCTCTGTCCGTCCTTGCCGCCCGGTCCGCACCGGGCGCTGTATCCGTGCGGGTGGTGGGCCGCGGCGCGTCCGTCACCGGGCGGCGCCTGGGCAGGAGCGGCTGCGGGTCGGGCGGCGTCCCGGTCCTGGCCGGGCGGGGCGCGGGCGGGTCGGGCCAGCCGGAGTCGGTCCGCGGGCGGCGCGGCAGGTCGAGGCCCGCGCGCCCTGTGGTGTCGCGCGCGGGGGTGCTGAGGGCGTCCCGCGCGGGCAGGTCGAGGCCGTCGCGTACGCGTTGGTCGGGTCCCCCGCGCGCGGGGCCGATCTCCGGCCGGGCGTCGAGGGCCCCGGGGCCCGTGGGCCGGGCGTCCCGTTCGGGCCCGCGGCCGGGGCGTCCGGCGCCCGCGTCACGCAGGCCACGTGCGTCGTCGGTCTCCGCGTCCAGGTCGACGGCGTCCACCGCGTCCGTGTCACGGGTGCGGGTGGGGGCGGGGCCGACGCGGCGGCCGTGCGAGGAGACCAGTTTGGGGGTGCGGCGGCGGGGCAGCGGCACCGCGTCTCCGGGGGCGAAATCGTCGTCTACGGAGACGTCGAGTTCCGGCATGTCGTGCCCCGGGGAGTCGGCGGTGCGGGCGGGCTCCCCGGCACCCGGTTCGCGTGCGTCGCGCGCCAGCTGGTGCTGCTCGCCGGCGCTGTCGGTGACGCGGCGGCGCGGCCGGAACAGGCCGCCGCGCTCGCTGTCCTCGTCGCCCAGGGCGCCGGGAAACGCATCCAGGCCCGCCATGCCGACCGGTGCCTCCAGCTCGATGGGGCCGTCCAGGACCGAGGCGGGCAGGCCGGGCAGTTCGACGGGCACCTGGGCGAGGGCGGCCGCGCGGTCGCCCGCGGTGTCGCCGCTCACGGACTTCGCGGGCTGTGGCCGGTCGAGGCGGAACCCGACGCCTCCGGTGTCGGGGACGTCGTCGGTGAGCAGCGACTCCGGGATGAACACGACGGCGGTGGTGCCGCCGTACGGGGAGGGCTGGAGGGACACGCGGACCCGCTGGCGCTGGGCGAGGCGGCTCACTACGAAGAGGCCGAGCCGGTCGGTGTCGGACAGCTCGAACTCGGGGGTCTCGGCGAGGCGGAGGTTGGCGTCCAGGAGCGCGTCGGACGCCATGCCGAGGCCGCGGTCGTGGATCTCCAGGGTGAAGCCGTTGGCGACGTGCTCACCGAGGACCTGCACCGCTGTGTGCGGGGGCGAGAACACCGTGGCGTTCTCCAGGAGTTCGGCGAGGAGGTGGGTGAGGTCGGCGACGGCGGGTCCGGTGACCGCGATGCGCGGCAGTCGGCGTACCTCGATGCGCTCGTAGTCCTCCACCTCGGCAACGGCGGCGCGGACGACGTCCATGAGCTGGACGGGCTTGCGCCACTGGCGGGAGGGCGCGGCGCCGGAGAGGATCACGAGGCCCTCGGCGTGGCGCCGCATGCGGGTGGTCAGGTGGTCGAGGCGGAAGAGGTCGGCGAGTTCGTCGGTGTCCTCGGTCCTGCGCTCCATGGTGTCGAGGAGCGTGAGCTGCTTGTGCAGCAGGACCTGGCTGCGGCGGGCGAGGTTCACGAACACTTCGGAGACGCCGCGGCGCAGGTCGGCCTGTTTCACGGTGGCCTCGACGGCGGCGCGCTGCAGCGTGTTGAGCGCCTGGCCGACCTGTCCGATCTCGTCCTTCTCGTAGCTCAGGCGCGGTGCCTCGGTCTCGACGTCGACCTGCTCGCCCGCCGCGAGGCGCCGCAGCAGGCCGGGCAGCCGCACGCCGGACGCCTCGTGGGCCTCCAGGCGCAGGCGGCGCAGGTCGCGGATCAGGCTCCGGCCGATGCGCACCGAGAGGAAGACGGAGACGAGCACCGCAAGGAGGCCGACCACGCCCGCGACGGCCAGCTGCACGATCACGTTGACGGCTTCCGGGCGCGCCCGGTCGCGCAGACGGTCGATGGCGGCGTCGTTGCGCTCGTCGAGGCCCTGGAGGACCTTGTCCGCCTCCCGGTCCCAGTCGGACGCGGTGACCGCGCGCGGGGTGCCGGGTCCGGATGCCACGAGGGACCGCTCGGCGTCGCGCAGGCGGGTCGTCTCGGCGCCGTTCCAGTAGCGCTCGTAGCGGGCCCGTTCGTTGTTGGGGAGCTGTGCGAGGCTGGTGTCGAGGAGCAGGGTGCGCTGCGCCATCAGGTCGGTGGCCTGGCGGATCTCGCCCTTGGTGACCGTGCCCACCACCAGGGAGGAGCCGATCAACGCGTCCTCACGGGACAGGAGTTCCCTGGCCTGGTCCACGCCCACCAGGGCGCGGCTCTGCGCGGTGATGCTCACGTCGTCCAGGGCGTTGAGCGTCGTCAGGAAGCCGTAGCAGGGGTCGGTCAGGCGCGTGTACATCTTCAGCGCCTTGTCCCGGCTGATGGTGCCCTCCTCGACGGTGCGGCGCAGCGCGTCGATGCCGTCGAAGGCGTCCAGGATGACGGTCATGCGGTCCTCGGAGCGGCCGTCCAGGACGTCGCGGGCGTCCGAGCTCGTGGCCTCGGCCTTGACCTCGGCGACCAGTCTGTCGGTGGCGCGGCGGCTGCGGCGCAGCTCGGCGAGCGCGTCCGACGCACGCGGGTCCGCGAGGTAGACGAGGGTCTGGCGGCGCTCCTCCTGGACGACGTGCGCCGTGTCCTGGATGGGCCTGGCGAGCTCGTCGATGATGTACGCGGTGTCGATGAGCTTGTTCGCCTCGCGGCCGGTGACGAAGGTCGCGAAGCCCCAGATCGCCGTGAGGGACACGAGCGGCACGAGCAGCAATGCCACGATCTTCCGGCGGATTGACTTCCCGCGAAAGCGCATGGCCTCCCCCAGATCGGGCCCCGTGCAGCCGCGCGTTCGGCCAGGGGCACGCATGTGCGTCAACAAACGGCGCGAGCCTACTACTGACACACGAGCAACTCGAAGGAGCGTCCGGGCACTTTTCAGCCGTGACGCGAAAGGATCGTCCGAAGTTGTCCGCCCATTGCGGGAGATTGTCTCCCCGAAAGGGAACGGGCCGGGCGGCCCCACCGTCCTTGCGTGCAGGGCCAGTTGGCCTGAAGTGTTCCCCGCACGCAGCCCATCGCCGGAGGTGGCCGCGGCGCACGTGGTTCCGTGTGGTCTCCTGCGGTCTTGCGTGGTGCGGGAATCTTCGGCGGGGTTCGTTCGTCGATCAGTACGAGGCGGGTGCGGAGACTTACGAGGCGGGGGCGGAGACTTGAGTGCGGCACCCGCGCCGCGGAGGGGCCTGATGACGCGGAATAAAGCAGAGTAAAACGGGCAGCCAGGAGGGAGTCGGGCATGAGGGCTCCCGGTGACCGCCACGCGGCGCACGACAACGGGGGAGGGACGAATTGATGGGCACGACGGAGCGCCACAGGGCGTCCGCGGGGCGCGCGAAGGATGAACGCGCGCTGATGGACGACGAGTTGGCGGCACGCAAGGGCACGGAGGCGGCGATACGCCGGGAGGACAGGGCGTCGGCGTCACGGACCACGGCCGACGCGGCGTGGCGGACAGGAACCACCGGCCGGGACGACACCTATGACGGCCCGTCGCGGCGCCCCCTGTGGGTCGAGGAAGCCGCCGCCCGCCCGCGACTGCCGGACCCGGTGCGCACGGCGGCCGTCCGGGCCGTACTCATCGTCGCGTTGACGCTCATCCAGGCGATGACGGCGTTCTTCTGTGCACTCGCCGAGTCCTGGCTGGCCTTCCCCATGGTGCTCAGCAGCGTGGCCAGCACGGTCGTGGCCACATGGAGCGTGCTCGACGTCTGGGTGACCCGCCAGGTGTGGGTCCAGCGCGACGGAGTCGTGTCGACGCCGAGCAGCACCGCGCGCCGGCTGCGGCGCGAGCGACGCCGGGCCCGCCGCCATGCCCGTGTCGCCGCCCGCACCAAGGAGGGCATACGGAGGCGGGGCGGGTCCCGGCAGTTGTCGCACTCCTGACGTGCGTCCCGTCCCGCCGGACTCCGTCCCGCCGATCAACGAGAGCGGCGCGTGGGGCCCGGTTTCCCTCCGGCCCGCCGTCACGCTGCGGCCATGTGCCGTGCCCGCAGCTCCCTTCGCATCCTCATGAACGGGCGCGGGAGGTCGACCGCCAGGACAGCCGTCGGCCGCCCCTCGTGTTCGTACACGGCGAGGAAGCAGCCGTCGTCCGGAGCGCCCTCCGCGATGCGGACGGTGGCGTCGGCGTGGCGGTGGCCCGCGAACTGGATGCGGGAGCCGTACTGATCGGACCAGAAGTACGGCACCGCGGTGACCGTCTCCGCGGTGTGACCGGCGAGCAAGTTCCGTACGGCCACACGGGGTTGCTCCGTGGCGCTCGTCCAGTGCTCGGCGCGCGAGCCGCCGACGCGGGCGACGTCTCCGACCGCGACCACCTGCGGCAGCGCGGTGACGCAGCCCGCGTCGCACAGGACGCCGTCGCGGAGCGGGAGCGGCGATCCCGTGAGCCAGGCGGTGTTGGGCACGGCGCCGATGCCGACGACGACCACGTCGGCGGGCAGGAGGCGGCCGTCGGCCAGCTCCACGGCGGTGACCTGGTACACGTCCTTCGTACGCAGCCGCACAAGGCGGGCCACGCCCGTTCCCGTGAGCAGCCGCGCGCCGCCCCGCCGGTGCAGGTCGGCGCAGAACGCGGCCATGTCCGAGCCGAGTTGGGGGATCAGGGGCAGGGGCGCGGCCTCGACGACCGTGACGTGGTGGCCGAGCGCCACACACGACGAGGCGGTTTCCGCTCCGATGAAGCCGCCGCCGATCACCACGGCCCGGCGCGGTCCTGCGGCGAGTTCGGCGCGCAGGGCGCGGGCGTCGTCGAGGGTGCGCAGGGTGTGGACGCCCGCGAGACGGGGCCCGGATCCCGGCTCCAACTCCGGCCCCGGGCCGGGCCCTGGTCCTGGTGCTGGCCCTGGCCCCGGCAGTCGGCGGGCCGACGCGCCGGTCGCGATGACCACGCCGTCCGTGTCGACCGTACGGCCGTCGGCGAGGAGCACGGCGCGGCCCCGCGGGTCGAGGCCGCTCGCGGGGACGCCGAGGAGCCACTCGGCGTCGAGGCCGGACATCTCCTCGCCGTCGGTCAGGGCGAGCGGGGCCTCGTCGCCGGCGCCGGTCAGGAAGTCCTTGGACAGCGGCGGGCGGTCGTACGGCGCGTGCGGCTCCGCGCCGACGATCACGAGGCGCCCGTCGAAGCCCTGGGCGCGGAGCTCACGTGCCGCGTAGAGCCCGGCGAGGGACGCGCCCACCACGGTGACGGTGGCCGGGCTCCCCGTGCTCCCCGTGCTCCTCTGTCCGCAGCGGCCCTTCATGCGGCGGAGCCGCCCGCCACGGAGCCCGCCTCGGTCGCGGTCGCCGGCGTGGCCGTCACCTGGACGTGGATCACCCCGTCGACGACAGTGACACGATGCGTGCGCACCGGTCGGCGCGCGGGCAGGCACGTCGCCTCCCCGGTCCGCAGATCGAACGAGGCGGCGTGCAGCGGGCACTCGATGAGGCAGCCTTCGAGCCAGCCCTCGGAGAGGGACGCGTCCTGGTGGCTGCAGGTGTCGTCGACGGCGTACAGCGCCCCGTCGGCGTTGAACACCGCGACCGGCGGTGTGGTGTCGAGGCGGACGGCTTCGCCCGCGGGGAGGTCTTCGAGGCGGCAGACGGGAATCATGGGCCCCCCTCTGGAATCTCGGCCCGTTCCGAGGCCGTTTCGGCCAGGGACGCTTCGGTAACATGAAGTTTCATATGGCGCACCAGAGAGCGCTATGCGCAACAGAATCCGGTGGGAAGCCCGTCGCGTCAAGGGCCTCCCTGGGACGCGGCTTCAACCGGCCGCCAAGTGGTGAGAGTTGAGATATGACCCGCACGCGGAAACAGCCTGACCAGAACGGGGAGCCGCGCCGCACAACGCCTCGGGGAACGCCCCGGGAGACGCCTCAGGAAGTGCCCGGGGAGGCCCCGGCGACACCCTCGGAGCCGCAGCCCGCGAAGCCGGAGCTTGCCGAGCCGCAGCCCGCGAAGCCGGAGCTTGCGGAGCCGCCCGCGAAGCCTCAGGCCGCGAGGCCCAGGGCGGCGAAGGCAGCGAAGGCGGCCAAGTCGACCAAGCCCACGAGGCCGGCGAAGCCCAAGGTCGCGGCGGCCGAGCCCGCCGAGCCCCCGTCCGCGAAGCCGGCGAAGCCCCGGCCGGGGCAGGCCAGAGCGGCGGCCTCCTCGGTCCAGTCCGTGGACCGCGCCGTGAGCGTCCTGGAGATCCTGGCCCGGCACGGCGAGACCGGTGTCACCGAGATCGCCGACGAGCTGGGCGTGCACAAGTCGACGGCGTTCCGGCTGCTCGGCGTCCTGGAGAACCGCGGGCTCGTCGGCCAGGCCAAGGACCGCGGCAAGTACTTCCTCGGCGCGGGCGTGCTGCGCCTCGCGGGCGCCGCGGCCGTGCGCATGGACATCTCCCAGGAGGGCGGCCCCGTCTGCCGGGAGCTCGCCGACGAGCTGGGCGAGACGGTCAACATCGCGGTCCTCGACGACGACGCCGCGGTCAACATCATGCAGGCCCGCGGCCCGGCCTCCGTGACCGCCCAGAACTGGCTCGGCCGCCGCACCCCGCTGCACGCCACGTCCAGCGGGAAGGTGCTGCTCGCCCACCTCCCGACGACCCTGCGCGAGGGCCTGGTCGCCCGGACCCTGCCCCGCTTCACGGAGCACACGGTGACCGGGACGGTGGCGCTGCGCGGCGAGTTGGAGAACGTCACCGAGCAGGGCTTCGCGACCGCCGTCGAGGAGCTGGAGGTGGGCCTCGCCGCCGTCGCGGCACCGGTGCGCGCGCACGACGGCAAGGTCATCGGGGCGCTCAGCGCGTCCGGGCCGGTGTACCGGCTGACGGAGGACCGGCTCACGGAACTCGCGAAGCGCACGGTCGCGGCGGCCGTGGAGCTGTCGCGCCGGATGGGCTACGGCTTCTGACCCCGCGGGGCGCGCCCCCGACGTACTCCCGCACCGAGCGCCGGGCCAGGACTTCCTGGCCCGGCGCTTCTCGCGCACCGCGGCCCGCCGTCCCCCGCGCCGCACACCACAGCCTGCCGCCTCCCGCACTCCCCCCGAACCACGGCCCCTTCCCACGCCCCGGCTTCCTGGCTTCCTGGCTTCCCTGCTCGGCGCTCCGCCCCCTTGACGGCTCCTTGATGCCGCTCGCACGATGTCTCCGATAGCGCAACTTGTCGTGGAGTACGCAACAACAGCCCGCGCTTGCGCGCAGTCGCGCAACGTTCCGCAGAGGAGCCTGGCCGTGCCACACGAGGTCCGTGGCGTCGTCGCCGCGAAGAAGGGCGCACCCGTCGAGGTGCAGACGATCGTCGTGCCGGATCCCGGACCGGGAGAGGCACTTGTCTCCGTGCAGGCCTGCGGGGTCTGTCACACGGATCTGCACTACCGGGAGGGCGCGATCGGCGACGGCTTCCCGTTCCTGCTCGGGCACGAGGCCGCGGGCACCGTCGAGGCGGTCGGCCCCGACGTCGACGACCTCAGGCCGGGCGACTACGTGATCATCGCGTGGCGCGCGCCGTGCGGCGCCTGCCGGTCCTGTCTGCGCGGCCGCCCCTGGTACTGCTTCGACTCGCGCAACGCCACCCAGGCCATGACCCTCCTCGACGGCACGCCGCTCACCGCCGCGCTCGGCATCGGCGCCTTCGCGCAGCAGACTCTGGTGGCCGCGGGCCAGGCCGTGAAGGTCGACCCGGCGGCGCGCCCGGAGGCCGCAGGCCTGATCGGCTGCGGTGTGATGGCCGGGTACGGGGCCGCGGTGAACACCGGGAACGTGGGCCGCGGCGACACCGTCGCCGTCATCGGGTGCGGCGGCGTCGGCTGCGCCGCGATCGCCGGGGCCTCGCTCGCCGGGGCGCGGCGCGTCATCGCCGTCGACATCGACGACGCGAAGCTCGACGGCGCGACGCGGTTCGGCGCCACGCACACCGTCAACTCCCGTGGCACGGACCCCGTCGAGGCGGTGCGCGGGCTCACCGGCGGGTTCGGCGTCGACGTCGCCATCGACGCGGTCGGCGTCCCGGAGACGTACCGGCAGGCGTTCCACATGCGCGACCACGCCGGCGTGCTCGTGCAGGTCGGGGTGCCCGACCCGGCGATGACCGTCGAGCTGCCGCTGATCGAGCTCTTCTCGCGCGGCGGGGCGCTCAAGTCCTCCTGGTACGGCGACTGTCTGCCCACGCGGGACTTCCCCATCCTGGTCGACCAGTACCTCAGCCGCAGGCTCGACCTCGGTGCCTTCGTGACCGAGAAGATCACCCTGGACGAGGTGGAGGAGGCGTTCGCGGCGATGCGGCGCGGCGAGGTGCTGCGGTCGGTGGTGGTCCTGTGACGGGCGCACACGAGGCGGGACGCACGCCTGACCCACACGACACCCCGGACGGACGCACCCACGGACACACCCCCGGCACCCGCGTCGCCATCGGCGGCCCCCGCGTCGTCATCATCGGCGCCGGCATCGTCGGCTGCTCGCTCGCCGACGAGCTGACCGCCCGCGGCTGGACCGACGTCACCGTGCTCGAACAGGGCCCGCTGCCAGCACCGGGCGGCTCCACCTCGCACGCGCCGGGGCTCGTCTTCCGGACCAGCCCCTGCAAGACGCTGAGCGAGTTCGCCCAGTACACCGTCGAGAAGTTCACCTCGCTGCGCGTCGACGGACTGCCCTGCTTCAACCCGGTCGGCGGCCTCGAAATCGCCACCACGCCGGAGCGCTGGGCCGATCTGCACCGCAAGGCGGGCCTGGCCGCGTCCTGGGGCATCCAGGCCGAGGTCGTGGGCCCCGAGCGCTGCAAGGAGCTGTGGCCGCTCCTCGACACCGGGCAGGTGCTCGGCGGTCTGCACACCCCCGACGACGGACTCGCCCGGGCCGTGCCCGCCTGCCGTGCGCAGATCGACCGGGCCACGCGGCGCGGCGCCCGCTTCCTCGACCGGCACACGGTGACCGGCATCGAGCGCGCCGACGGCCGCGTGACCGGCGTGGTCACCGACCGCGGCACCTTCCCCGCCGACCACGTGGTGTCGGCGGCGGGCTTCTGGGGTCCGGTGATCGGGCGGATGGCGGGCGTCGACGTACCGCTGCAGCCGCTCGCCCACCAGTACGCGACGACCCGGCCCCTGCCCGAGCTCGAAGGCGTCAACGATCCGCACGCCGAGGCCTCCCGGCCCATCCTCCGCTTCCAGGACCGGGACCTGTACTTCCGCGAGCACATCGACCGCATCGGCATCGGCTCGTACGCCCACCGCCCGCTGCCCGTCGACCCGTTCACGGTGCCCGCGTACGACGAGGCCACGGCGGCCGGGCGCACAACGCCCACGACGCCCGCCCCGCCTGCCACACCCACCACACCCGCGATGCGCACCATGCCCGCCATGCCCGCCATGCCCTCGGCCTTCCCCTTCACCGAGGAGGACTTCGGGCCCAGTTGGCAGGACAGCTGCGGGCTGCTGCCCGCGCTCAAGGAGTCGGCGGTCGACCAGGGTTTCAACGGCGTGTTCTCCTTCACTCCCGACGGCATGCCCCTGCTTGGCGAGTCCCCTGTGCTGCGTGGCTTCTGGCTGGCCGAGGCCGTGTGGGTCACACACTCCGCGGGCGTGGCCAAGGCGGTCGCCGAGTGGATGGTGGACGGCCGACCCGCGACGGACGTCCACGACTGCGACCTGACGCGCTTCGAGGACGCGCAGCGCTCGCCCGCGTACGTAGCGGAGCGCGGCGCCCAGCAGTTCGTCGAGGTCTACGACGTCATCCACCCGGCGCAGCCCCTCGACCGGCCTCGCCCGCTGCGCGTCAGCCCCTTCCACGCCCGGCAGGTGGAGCTGGGCGCCCAGTTCCTGGAAGGCGGCGGCTGGGAGCGCCCGCACTGGTACGAGGCGAACGCGCCGCTCGCCGAAGGACTTGAGGTCCCCGCGCGGGACGCCTGGTCCGCCCGCTACTGGTCGCCCATCGCCGCGGCCGAGGCGAGGGCGACGCGCGAGCGGGTCGCGCTGTACGACATGACGCCCCTGCGCCGTCTGGAGGTCACGGGCCCCGGAGCCCTGGACTTCCTCCAGCGCATGACCACCAACAACCTCCGCAAGAAGCCCGGTTCGGTCACCTACACCCTCCTCCTCGACGAGGCGGGCGGCGTCCGCTCCGACCTGACCGTGGCACGGCTCGCCCCCGACCGCTTCCAGGTCGGCGCCAACTCCCCCGCCGATCTCTCCTGGCTACAGTCGCACGCGCCCGCCGACGTGCACATCAGGGAGATCACCCAAGGGACGTGCTGCGTCGGCGTCTGGGGTCCGCTCGCCCGCGCGCTCGTGCAGCCGCTGACCCGCGACGACTTCTCGCACCAGGCGTTCGGCTACTTCAAGGCGCGCGAGACATACCTCGGCCACGTGCCGGTGACGGCGCTGCGCCTGAGTTATGTCGGCGAGCTCGGCTGGGAGCTGTACACCAGCGCCGACCTGGGACTTCGACTGTGGGACACGCTGTGGGACGCCGGCCGGGAACACGGCGTGGTCGCTGCCGGGCGCAGCGCCTTCAACAGCCTGCGTCTGGAGAAGGGCTACCGCGCGTGGGGCCAGGACATGACTACCGAGCACGATCCCTACGAGGCGGGCCTGGGCTTCGCGGTCCGCAGGGACAAGGGCGACTTCGTGGGCCGCGCGGCCCTGGAGCGCCGAGGCCCCTGCGCCCGCAGGCTCACCCCGCTGCTCCTCGACGACCCGGCCGCCGTCGTCCTCGGCAAGGAGCCGGTGTACGTCGACGGCGCCGACCAGGCCGACGGCAGGCCCTCCGGAGACCGCACGCCCGCCGGATACGTCACCAGCGCCGCGTACGGCTACACCCTGGGCCGTTGCGTCGCGTACGCCTGGCTGCCGCCGCTCAGCTCCGGAACCGGCACGCACATCGAGTACTTCGGCGAGCGGCTGCCCGCGACCGTCGCCGACGAACCGCTCTTCGACCCGGAGATGACCCGCATCAGGTGCTGACCCCGCAGCCCGAGCCCACCACCCCTGCCCGTGCCCCTGCCCTGCCCCGGGCGCCCCGTAAGCCGCCCCCTCGCCACTCCCCCAGGAGGCCGCCGTGTCCCCCACCACCCCCACGTACGACGTGATCGTCATCGGCCTCGGCGGCATGGGCAGCGCCGCCGCGCACCATCTGTCCGCGCGCGGGGCCCGCGTCCTCGGTCTGGAGAAGTTCGGTCCCGTGCACCAGCGCGGCTCCAGCCACGGCGGTTCACGGGTCACGCGCCAGTCGTACTTCGAGGACCCCGCGTACGTACCGCTGCTGCTGCGCGCCTATGAGCTGTACGAGCAGTTGGAGCGCGACACGGGCCGCCGGATCGCCACCCTGTGCGGCGGTGTCATGGTGGGCCTCCCCGAGGGACGCGTGGTCTCCGGGGCGCGGCTCTCCGCCGAGACCTGGGGGCTGCCGCACGAGATGCTCGACGCCCAGGAGATCCGCCGCCGCTTCCCGACGCTCACCCCGCGCGACGAGGAAGTGGCGCTCTACGAGAAGCGGGCGGGCCTTGTCCGCCCCGAGAACACCGTCGCCGCGCACCTCCAGCTCGCCACGCGTCAGGGCGCCGAGCTGCGCTTCGAGGAGCCTGTGACCCGGTGGGAGCCGTTCCGGGGCGGGGTGCGTGTGCATACGCCCGAGGACACGTACACCGCGGGCCAGTTGGTGATCTGCCCGGGTGCCTGGGCGCCGGAGCTGCTCGCGGACCTCGGGGTGCCGTTCACCATCGAGCGGCAGATCATGTACTGGTTCCAGCCGACGGGCGGCATCGGCCCGTTCCTGCCTGAGCACCATCCGATCTACGTCTGGGAGGACGCGCAGGGGGTGCAGGTCTACGGCTTCCCCGCGATCGACGGGCCCGGCCTCGGCGCGAAGGTCGCCTTCTTCCGCAAGGGCTCGGTGTGCACGCCGGACAGCATCGACCGGACGGTGCACCCGCACGAGGTCGCGGCGATGGCCGACCACATGGCACGGCAGATACCCCTGCTCCCGGGGCGCCTGATCAAGGCCGCGACCTGCATGTACACGACGACGCCCGACGAGCACTTCGTCATCACCCGGCACCCGGCGCACCCGGAGTCGGTGACGGTGGCGTGCGGCTTCTCCGGGCACGGCTTCAAGTTCGTGCCGGTGGTCGGCGAGATCCTCGCCGACCTGGCGCTCGACGGCACCACCGACCACCCCATCGAGCTGTTCGACCCGCGCCGGATCACCGGCCCGCTCGCCCCCGCGCCCGCTTGAGGAGTACGCACGTGACGACCCAGGTCCCCGCGAGCCTCATCGCGACGCTGCCCGGCCGCTCGTACACCGACCCCGAGGTGTTCCGGCAGGAGCAGGAGCACCTCTTCGAAGCGCTGTGGTTCTGTGCCGTGCGCGCCGCCGACCTCGACAGGCCCGGCGCGTACCGCACCGTCCAGGTCGGCCGCGAGAGCGTCCTGATCACCCGCGCCCGCGACGGCGGCCTGCGCGCGTTCCTCAACGTGTGCCGCCACCGGGGCGCCCGCCTGTGCGCCGACGCCGCGGGCGAGGTCCGCCGCAGCCTCCAGTGCCCGTACCACGCCTGGACGTACGACCTGGACGGCCGCCTGATCGCCGCGCCGAACCTGACGCGGATGCCGGACGTGGACCGCGCCGCGTACGGCCTGGTCAAGGTGGCGCTGCGGGAGTGGCTCGGCTACGCCTGGGTGTGCCTGGCCGACGAACCGCCCTCCTTCGAGGAGACGGTGATCGGCGAGGCCGTCGAGCGCCTCGGCGACGCGGCGTCCATCGAGCGCTACCGCGTCCAGGACCTGGCCCTCGGCCGACGCGTCCGCTACGACGTGCGCGCCAACTGGAAGCTGATCGTCGAGAACTTCATGGAGTGCTACCACTGCGCGACCATCCACCCCGAACTGACCGACGTCCTGCCGGAGTTCGCGGAGGGCTTCGCCGCGCAGTACTACGTGGGGCACGGGGCCGCGTTCGGCGACGAGGTGAGCGGCTTCACCGTCGACGGCAGCGCGGGCTTCGGCCGCCTTCCGGAGGTCGCCGACGACCAGGACCGCCGCTACTACGCGATCACCGTCAGACCGGCGGTGTTCGTCAACCTCGTCCCCGACCATGTGATCCTGCACCGCATGTTCCCGCTCGCGGTGGACCGCACGGTCGTCGAGTGCGACTGGCTGTACGCACCCGACGTCGTCGCCTCCGGAGCCGATCTGTCGAAGTCCGTGGAGCTCTTCCACCGCGTCAACGAGCAGGACTTCGCGGCGTGCGAGCGGACCCAGCCCGCGATGACCTCACGCGCCTACCGGGACGGCGGGGTGCTCGTGCCGACCGAGCACCACATCGGCCTCTTCCACGCGTGGGTCACCGAACGGATGGGCGCCGCCTGACACGGCTCACCCCGCGACCGGCTTCTTGAACATCCGCGTCGCCGTGATCTCCCCGTGCACCGTCTCCTCCGCCGGGGCCTGCTGCTCCTGCGGCAGGCCGGGGCGCAGATGCTCCTCGACGCTGATGTACTTCAGGCCCGCGCGCAGGTCCGCGTCGTTGCGCAGGCGGATGACCAGCGGGAACTCGGCGAGCGCGGTCGTGTCGAACAGGCCGGTGGTGTAGAGGAGCTGCACCCCGAGGGCGTCCGACACGGCACGCTGGAGCTCCAGGAGGTACGTGGCGTTGGCGCGTCCGATGGGGTTGTCGAGGAACAGCGTGCCCGCGTGGCGGTGCTTGTCGCGGCCGCGGTCGTTCGACCGGAGCGCGGCCATCGTGCAGTACAGGGCGATGGCGGCGGTGAGCAGCTGGCCGCCGGAGAACACGTCGCCCATCTGGCCGACCGGGACCCGCTCCGCGCGCAGCACGGCGTCGGGCTTGAGGATCTCCACGGCGATGCCGCGCGGCTCCAGGGCGGCCTGAACTCCCCTGAGCAGCAGGGACATTCCGTCCCTCCTCAGGTCGGAGTTCTTCTTCACGGCCGCGCGGGTGGCCTCGTCGATGACCTCGCCGAGCCGCTCGGTGAGCGTGGCCTGGTCGGGCTCCTCGAAGCGGACCCGCAGGAACTCCTGGCCCGACCACTCACCGAGGCCTTCGGGGAGCCGGGACAGGCGCTGGGCGGAGCGCAGGGTCGCGAGCGCGGACTCGACCAGGCCGCGCAGGCGGTCGACGATGCTGTCCCTGTTGCGCTCCAGCTGCGCCAGCTCGTCGGTGAGCACGCGCAGACGGGGCGCGAAGGCGTCGGCCCACTTCTTGGCGTGCTCAGGGAGCGCGGACGCGGGCAGCTCGCGGATCTGCTGCCGTGCGGGGGTGCGGACCTGCTCGTACCGGGTGGAGTTCGCGTGGCGTACGAGGATGTCGCTGGCCTCGCGGACGGCCGTCTCGGCGGCGGACAGGTCGGCGGCGCAGCCGCGCAGCGAGCGGCGGGCCTCCGCGGCGGCCTGCCGGGCCTCTTCGAGGGAGCCGGGGTGGGGCTCGGGCTGCTCCTCGTCCTCCGCGTCGTGGTGCTCGCGGAGCAGGTCGCGCAGGAGCGCGGCCGTCTCGTCGAACCCGCCTGCCGCGTCCTCGGTGGCGCGGTGGGTGCGCAGGAGCGCGGCGTGCGCCTCCTTGGCCTGGGTCAATGCCTCCGTGCGCACGGCCAGTTCGGTGGTGGCGGTGCGCAGCAGCGCCTGGGCGTGCTCCGCGTCGGCGGGCACGAGGTCGTCGGGCAGCTCCGTGTGCGCGTCGCCGTCCTCGGGGGCGTGCCGCTCGGCCTCGCCGCGCAGGCGTCCCAGCTGCTCGCTCGCGGTGGCGGCGCGGGACTCGATGAGCTGGACCTGTGCCTCCGCGCGGGCGGCGGCGGCCTGCCGGGACGGCCCGTCGGCGCCGTCGGTGCCCTCCAGGAGCTGGGCGGCGCGCGTGCGCACCTTGTTGCTGAGCCGGTCGAGCTCGGCGAGGGCCGCGCTCTCGTCGCTCTCGGCGCGGGCCTGCTCGGCGCGCAGGTCGGCGCCGACGCCGACCTTCTCGTACAGCTGCGAGGCCGCGCGGTAGGCCTCGCGCAGCGCGGGCAGCGGCGTCTTGGGGGCGTCCGCGTCCAGGGCCACGTCCTCGGGGGCCCCGGCGATCTCCGCGCGCTCGGCGCGCAGGGCACGGGCCGTGCGGCGGGCGTCGTCGGCGGCGCGCTGGGCGGCGCGGCGGTCCTCGTCGGCGGCGCGGGCGCGGTCCAGACAGGCCTGGGCGCGGGCCTCGTACTCGACGGCCTCGTCGGCCAGCTCGCGCAGCTTCGTCTGCCAGCCGGCGCGCTCGCGCAGGCGGAAGGCGAGCCCCGCGAGCGCGTCGGCGGCACGCCGGGCACGCTGGGCGGCCTCCTGGCGCTCGTCCCTGACGCGGGCGGCCTCGCCCGCGGCCTCATCGGCCTCCGCCCGTGCCGTACGGGCCTCCGCGAGCTCCGCCTCCGTCTCCTCGGCGAAGGCGCGGGCCTCCGTCGCGGCGGCGGCGAGCTCGGCCAGGCGCCCCGCGGGGCAGCCGGAGCGCCAGGACGCGAGCCGCGCGGCGAGCTCCCGGTCCTTGGCGAGGCGCTGGGCGAGCGCGCGGATCTCGTCGTCCCGCTGGGCCGCCCGCGCGCGGAGCGCCTGGCGCTCCTCGTCAGCGGCGTGCTCGTCGTGCATGGCCGGGTTCGGCGGTACGAGGAACACGTCGCCGTCGCCGCTGTGCTCCCCGGGCGTCGGGGCGAGCAGCGCGGCGGCCGTGCCGACGGCGACCGTGGACCGCGGCAGGAGGGCGGCGCCGGTGAGCGCCTCGCGGGCGCGGGCGTGCGTGTCCGGGTCGGTGATGACGACGCCGTCGACGAGCTCGGGGCGGGCCGCGAGCACGCGCGCGTGGTCGGCGGGGTCGACGGCCTGCGCGAGATAGCGCCAGCCGGGCAGCGCCGGGATGCCGTGCTCGCCGAGGAACTCGACGGTGGCAAGGACGTCGGGGCCCGGCGGCAGCAGGCCGCCGTCGCCGAGCGCGCCGAGGATGCGGGCGTCGTCGGCGGCGGCCGTCCTGAGCTCGAACAGCTGCCGCTCGGCGGCGGCCACCCCGTCCTCGAGGAGGCCGCGCAGGTCGTCGGCGCTGTGGTCCAGGGCCTCGGCGGTGAGGGGGGCGGTGCCCTGGCCCTCGTCGCCCGTCCCCGTCCCGGGCTCCCCCTGGGCGTCGGCGCGCCGCGGCTGCGGCACCCCGTCGGGGGTGCCCGCGGTGTCGCCGCCGAGTGCTCCGGGCAGCCCGAGGAGTGCGATCAGCCGCTCGTCCTGGGCGAGCGCGTCGGCGGTGCGGCGCTCCGCGTCGTGGGCCTGCTCGGCGGCCGTCGCGGCGTCCGCGGCGCGGGCCGCCGTCAGCTCGGCGCGGGACTCCGCCGCGGCGGCCTCCTTGGCGTGGTCGGCGGCCCTGCGCGCGGCCTCGCGGGCCGTGTCCCAGGCGGCGACCGTCGTCTTCTCCGCGTCGCTCGCGGCCAGGGCGGCGCGCGCCGGGTCGGCGTCAGGGGCGCTGTCGTCGAGCCAGCCCGCGCGGACGGCCTCGGCGGTCTCCTGCTCGACCTCGGCGAGGCGCTGGCGCAGGTGCCCGGTCTCGCTGCGGGCGCGCTGGGCCTCGGTGGCGGCGGCGGTGGCGTCGCGGTGGGCAGCCTCGCCGGTCTCCTGGAGGGCGGCGGAGCGCTCCTCCTCTTCGTTGGCGAGCGCTTCGGCGCCCTCGGCCGCGGTGTGCAGGGCGCGGACGAGGTCGGCCGCGGCCTTGGCGCGGGCGGCGAGCGCGGGCGCGGCGTCCCGCTCGGCCTCGCGGATCGCGGCGGCCACGCGCGCGGAGCGGTCGGCGGCGGCCCGGTGGCGCAGGACGGCCTCGGCGGCCTGCCAGGCGGAGTGCAGCGTGCGCGCGTCGGCGAGCTCGCGGCGCTGGGCGGCGGCGGCCTTCTCGGCGACGGTGAGGGCGAGGGAGGCGTGCCGGTAGGCGAGTTCGGCGGAGATCAGCGCGGAGCGCTCACGGGTCCGCTCGGCCTCGGTGACGGTGTGGGCGGCGGCGGTGACCTGCTCGGCGAGCTCCGCCGCGCGGCCGCGCTCCTCCACGGCGCGGGCGGACAGGCGCCGGGCGAGGGTGCGGGTGCGCCGCTCGGCGCCCGCGTGCACGTCACGCGCGCGTGCCCGGGTGTCGGCGGCGTCGACGATGCGGCCGAGCAGGTCCACGGAGCCGGCGGTGAAGTCCCGCTCGGCGATGAGTTCGGCGCGGCGGCCCAGCTTGTTGCCGAAGCCGTGGACGAGGTCGGCGAGGCCGTCCGTGTCGCGCGTGTCGGTGACGGCGCGAAGGAGCAGGTCGGTGAAGTCGGAGTCCTTCTTGACGGCGAACAGGCCGGCGGCCTCGCCCTCGTCCGCGTTCATCTCCCGCTGGTAGCGGAACAGTTCCGGGTCGAGGCCGAGGTCGCCGAGGTGTTCGTTCCAGCGGTCGTGGATCTCTTCCCAGTGCACTTCGAGGTGCGGGTAGGCCTTGCCCGCCTCGGTCAGGGCGTCGCGGAAGCCCTTCATGGTGCGCCGCCGCCCCTGGGCACCGGAGCTGCCCTCCGCCGCGGGCCGCACCGCGGTGGACTCGGCGACGGGCAGCGAGTCCAGGCTCATGCCGGGCCCGGGCCGGAAGGAGTACCAGGCCTCGGCGAACTTCCGCGGGTCGTTGGAGACCTGCCGCCCGCGCCACTCGCTCACCTTGCCGACGACGACGCACTCACCGGTGAGGGTGTGCTGCCACTCCAGGGCGACGTGTCCGCAGTCGTCGGCGAGCAGGAACTTGCGCAGCACGCCGGAGCTCGCGCCGCCGAGCGTGTTGCGGTGGCCGGGCAGCATCACGGAGAAGATCAGCTTGAGCAGGACGGACTTGCCGCCGCCGTTCTCCAGGAAGAGCACGCCCGCGGGCGCGGGCCTGCGGGGCGGCCCGACGGGCTCCTCCTCGAAGAACTCCGCCTGCGCGGGCGCGGGGTCGGGCACCACGTCGCCCACGCCGCGCAGGTCGAGGACGGTGTCGGCGTAGCGGGCACCGGCCGGTCCGATGGAGTAGAGGCGGACCCGGGACAGCTCGTACATGGCGGCGGACTCTCGTCGTAAGTCGGTCAGTGGTGCGGGGTCGGCAGGGGCCCGGCGGGCGTCAGGAGTGGAAGGGCAGGCCCGCGTCGGCGGCGAGCTCCAGATCGTCGGTGTCGTCGGGCGGCAGCAGCGTCGCGGAGCCGTCGGTGACGGGGACGACGCCGAGCTCCAGGAGCTCGGCCATGGCGGCGCTGCCCGCCATGTCGCGCACCTGGAGCTGGTAGCGCGCGGTCGTGCGGTACGTCCCGCCGGAGTCGTCGCCCGTGCGCTGGAGGAACCCGGACTCGGTCAGGAACGCCGCCGCCTTGCCGACGATGCCGGTGGTCGAACCGGCGAGCCTGCGCGCGTCCTTGGTGGCTCCGGTGGAGCTGCGGCGCGCCCAGATGCGCCAGGCGGACTCCAGGCCGGGGGCGTCCGTGGCCGGGTCCGTGTTCTCGCCCTGCTCCTCGGCGCGCTCCTCCAGGCGGCGGCAGGCCTGGCGTACAAAGGCGTCGACGCCGTTGACCGTGACGCGTCCCACGTACCCGTCGTCGGCGAGGTCCTCGGGGCGCGGGAACGCCATGGCGGCGACGGCGAGGTGGGCGAGGCCGTGCAGGAAGCGGTCGGTGGAGTCGGCGGCCGCGCGGCGGGCGTAGTCGCCCATGCGGACGGCGAACACGGAGTCCTCGGCGGCGGTGACGGCCATCCCCGCGCGCGGGGACACCTCGAGGACGACGAGTCCGAGCCCGGTGGCGACGGCGTCGGCGAGGCGCGCGAACGGCGGGTCCTCGCGGTAGCGGCGCAGCAGGTCGCCGTACTCCTGGTCGCGGGCGGGCTGGAGCTTGGGCTGGAGCCCGAAGGCGACGAGCCGCGCGGCGTCGGCGGCGTCGGCCGGGGTGACGGCGGCGGTGGCCGAGGGGGCCGCCGTGGAGTCCGGCTCGCCCCACGCGGCGTGCTCTGCGGGGTGGTCGGTCACGGCTGCGGCTCCTTGGTGCGGTGGGTCGGTCGTACGGTGTCCAGGGCGCGCTTGCGTACGGGGCTCTGGGTGCCCTGGTGGGCAGGGGCCCGGGTGCCCGCGTGTGCGGGGCTCGGGGTGCCCTGGTGCACAGAGCCCCGGGTGTCCTCGTGTGCGGGGCCCGGGGAGGCCCCGCGGGGCCGGGGCGTCACGCGGCCTCCGTCCGGTCGGCCGCCATCCCGGCGGCGTCGAGCAGCGCCGTGCCCACGATCAGGTCGGCGCCGCCGAACTCCGGGTCGTCGAGCTCGGTGCCGTCGTCCACGGCGAAGAGCAGCTGCTGCTCACCCTGGCGGTAGGCCGTGCCGACGGGCGGGCTGGCCGCGTGCACCGACAGGAGGGCGACCAGATACGGCAGTTCGGGGTCGCGGCGGCGGGCGTCGGCGAGCAGCCCGGAGAGCCTGCGGGGCGCGTCGGGCGGCAGGGCGAGCAACTCCAGGGCGCTCGCCAGCTGCTCCTCGCTGAAGCGGCTGTCGTCGGGGGTGGCGACGAGGTCGGGCTCGGGCATCTCCGCGCCCAGGTGCTCGCGCTCTATCGGGGGCGTGAGCAGTATGTCCACCAGGTCGCCGACGCGGACGGAGACCGGGGTGCGCAGGCCCGTGCCGTGCGCGAAGAACGCGTCCGTGACCCGGAGCGCCTGCTCGGCGGGGAGCGGCAGGACCGGGGCGACGAGCTGACCGTACAGGTCGAGGCCCGCGCGGGCGGTGGGCGTCGCGAAGGCCTGCCGGTCCTGCTCGGCGCGGAACAGCGGGCCCGCTTCGAGGAGGCGGGACTGGAGCTGGGTGTGGCGGCGGATGCAGTCCTTGACGATGTCGACGAGCTCGGCCGCGCGGCGCTTCTGCTCGGGGTCCTCGGACTCGTCTCGGGCCTTGCGGATGTTGGTCAGGATCGCGTTCTCGTGGCGGTACCGGTCGGCCACGTGGTCGAGGGCCTCGGCGATCATGTCCGGCACGGCCTGCAGCCAGTCGACCGCGCGGACGTTGCGCCGGGTGGCGTCGAGGGCCTTGCGGAGCGACTCCGAGTACTGCACGGTCCGGTAGCGCGCCTGCTCGGCGGCGAGCTGGGCGTCGGCGAGGCGGCCGCGGCTGATCAGGACCTCCAGCTTCACCTCGGCGGCGATCTGGGCGCTGGTGACGTCCGTGTCGAGGGCGCCCACCAGGACGTTCACGGCCTCGTCCGTCGTGCGCAGGAACACGCCGCCGCCGTAGCCGGGGACCTCCTCGATGAGCTTGAAGTCGTAGTCGCGCCGGACGTAGGACCCGTCCGCGCCGAAGGTGCCGTACACCGCGCGGAAGCCGCGGTCCACGCTGCCGACGTTGATCAGGTTCTCCAGGACCCAGCGGGCGACGCGCTCGTGCTCGGCGGCCGGGCGGCGCGGGGCCTGGGCGGCGACGCGGGGCAGCAGGCGGGCCACGATCTGCTCGTGGTCGGCGCCCGTGTCGAAGTCCATGTTCAGCGTGACGAGGTCGATGGCCGAGAGGGCCACCTCCGCCATCGCGTACACCGAGTACTCCCCCGCCAGGTTGGCCTTGCGGGCGTCCAGGTCGTGCAGCGGGGCCGTGCACGCGAGCGCGCGCAGGCGCCGCGCCAGGCCCTCGTCGGCGGCCGGGCCCGGCGCGGGCCGCGGCCCCGCGCTGAGCTGGGGCGGAGCGGTGTCCGATACGGCAGGCGAAGTCACGGTGCACAGACTAGGTCCTCGGTCTGACAACGGTCGAAACGACGCAGATGCCCCCGGGCCCCGGGCCGCGGCCCGGGGCGCTCAGCCCGTGCCGATGCCGCCCTCCGCGACCCGCCGCGCGTAGGTGTCCACCAGGCCGCGCCGCGAGTCGTCGAGGTAGACGGCGAGCAGCCGCTCGGCCTCGGGGCCGTCCCCGGCCTGGAGGGCCCCGAGGATCTGCTGGTTGCGGGCGAGGTAGGGCTCGTGCAGGCGGCGCGGGTCGGCCACCACGTGGAAGGCGAGGCGCAGTTCGGCGAAGACGCTGCGCATCAGCTCGTCGGTGCGGGCGCTGCCGGCGAGCGCGACGAGCTCGCGGTGGAAGTGGATGTTGGCGGTGGAGACGCCCTTCCAGTCGCGTTTCCGCGCCGCCGCCCGGCCATCGGCGACGGCTTCCGCAAGCGCGTCCACGGCGTACGGCGGCCGCCCGAGCTCATGGACGACGGCGCACTCGACGAGGCGCCGGACGCGGTAGATGTCCTCGACGTCGTCGACCGTCAGGACCCGCACGAAGACGCCGCGGTTCAGCTCGTGCACCAGCAGGCGTTCGTGGGTGAGCAGTCGGAAGGCCTCGCGCAGGGTGTTGCGCGAGACGCCGAGCGCGCCGCCGATGCTGTCCTCCGACAGCCGGGTGCCGGGCGGGAAGTACCCCTCGGCGATGCGGCTCCGCAGGATGTCCGCGACGCGCTCCGCGGTGCTCGTGCGGCCCAGCAGTGCGCGGTCGTCGGCGAGACCGGTCAGTTCAGCCATGCTCAGCCATCCCCTCAGCCATGCCGGGATTCAACCGCAGGGACAAGAACGAAACAACATGGGTATTGAGGGATCGTTGAACAATCCTCTACGTTGTCCGGCAAGCGGCTCCCGCTCCCCGCACGGCGCCGCCATGCTCGGCTCCTCAGAGCGCTCCCGTTCTCCCCGGAGCTCCCAGAGCTCCTCCAAGCTTCAGAAGCACCCTCCAGCACCGCCGACCCCTCTGCGAGGTGCCCATGAGCACGACCCCACCGCCTTCCCCGATATCCCTGGACGACCAGCGGGGCGAGGACCGACTCCCCGATGACAGCGGCGCGTTCGGCTGGCTGCGCGCCCTCGGCCCGCGCGGGCGCCGCGCCTTCGCCGGCGCCTTCGGCGGGTACGCGCTCGACTCCTACGACTACTTCACGCTGCCGCTGAGCATGGTCGCCCTGAAGGCGTACTTCGACCTGGACAGCGGCCAGACCGGCCTGTTCACCACGGTCACGCTGGTCGTCTCCGCGGTGGGCGGCGCCATCGCGGGCGTCGTCGCCGACCGCATCGGCCGCGTGAAGGCCCTGATGATCACGGTCGTCACGTACGCGGTGTTCACCGTGGCGTGCGGCTTCGCGCCCAACTACGAGACGCTGCTGGTCTTCCGCGCCCTCCAGGGACTCGGTTTCGGCGGCGAGTGGGCGGTCGGGGCCATCCTGGTCGCCGAGTACGCGAGCGCCAAGCACCGGGGCCGCACCCTCGGCGCGATCCAGAGCTCCTGGGCCGTGGGCTGGGGGCTCGCGGTGGTCGTCTACACCCTGGTGTTCCAGTTCCTCGACGACGACGCCGCCTGGCGCGTGATGTTCTGGACCGGCGCACTGCCCGCGCTGCTCGTCATCTACGTACGCCGCCATGTGCACGACGCGCCCGCGGCGGCGGCCGAGCGCGAGAAGAGCGCGCGGAAGGGGTCGTTCACGGCCATCTTCAAGCCGGACCTGCTGCGCACGACGTGCTTCGCGGTGCTGCTGTCCACCGGTGTGCAGGGCGGCTACTACACGCTCGCCACCTGGGTGCCCACCTACCTCAAGGACGACCGCGACCTGACGGTCGTCGGCACCGGCGGCTATCTCACGTTCCTCATCTCCGGAGCCTTCGTCGGCTACCTGACGGGCGGCTACCTCACCGACAAGCTGGGCCGCAAGCGGAACATCACCCTGTTCGCCTTCCTGTCGGCGGCCTGCATCGCCGCCTACACGAACATCCCGGACGGCGCCAACGGCCTTCTCCTGGTGCTCGGTTTCCCGCTGGGCTTCTGCATGTCGGCCATCTTCAGCGGCTTCGGATCCTTCCTCAGCGAGCTGTATCCGGCCGCCGTGCGCGGTACGGGACAGGGCTTCACGTACAACACCGGTCGCGCGGTGGGTGCGGTCTTCCCCACCACGGTCGGGTTCCTCGCGGACAGCTGGGGCGTGGGCGGAGCGCTGATCTTCGGAGCGATCGGTTACGCGATCGCCGTCGTCGCCCTGCTCGGCCTCCCGGAGACGCGTGGAAAGGAGCTCCTGTGACCCCCGGAGACGCACGGGTGACCCCCGGAGACGCACGGGAGCAGTTCCGTTCCGGCCTGAGCGTGCCGACCGCGGGGTGGGCCGCCGGGCACACCCAGGCGAACCTGATCTCCGTGCCCGCCGACTGGGCGTACGACATGCTGCTGTTCTGCCAGCGCAACCCGAAGCCGTGCCCGGTCCTCGACGTCACCGACGCGGGCTCCTGGTCCACCCCGCTCGCCCCGGACGCCGATCTGCGCACGGACCTGCCGCGCTACCGCGTGTGGGAGCACGGGGAGCTGGCCGACGAGCCCGGGGATGTCCGCGCGCACTGGCGCGAGGACCTGGTGTCGTTCCTCATCGGGTGCAGCTTCACCTTCGAGTGGGCGCTGTCCGCCGCGGGCGTGCCGCTGCGCCACATCGAGCAGGGCCGCAACGTCTCCATGTACGTCACCGACCGCCGGTGCCGCGACGCCGGGCGGCTGCGCGGGCCCATGGTGGTGTCGATGCGCCCGGTGCCGCCGCGGCACCTGGCGGCGGCGATCCGGGAGAGCTCCCTGCTGCCCGCAGTGCACGGCTCCCCCGTGCACTGCGGCGACCCCGCGGGGCTCGGCATCGCCGACCTCGACAAGCCCGACTTCGGCGACCCGGTGGACGCCGAGCCCGACGACATCCCGGTGTTCTGGGCGTGCGGAGTGACGCCGCAGGCCGCCGTGATGGCCTCGCGGCCGCCGTTCGCGATCACGCACGCGCCGGGGTTCATGTTCGTCACCGACGCCCGCGACGAGCAGTACCGGGTGGCCTGACCAGCACCGACGGCCCGGCCATGACGGTACGGGCCCCCTTGAGACACGGGAGCGATACGTTCATGACCTGGGCCTCGATCGACCTCAACGCCGACCTCGGCGAGGGCTTCGGACGCTGGCGGCTCACCGACGACGAGGAGCTGCTCTCCGTGGTCACCAGCGCCAATGTGGCGTGCGGCTTCCACGCGGGCGACGCGGCCACCATGCGGCGCGTGTGCGAGCGCGCCGCCGAGGGCGGGGTGCGGATCGGCGCCCAGGTGTCGTACCGCGACCTGGCGGGCTTCGGGCGGCGCGCGATGGACGTGCCGCCCGCGGAGCTCGCGGCCGAGGTGGCGTACCAGATCGGCGCCCTGGAGGTGTTCGCGCGCGCCGCGGGCACGCGCGTGGCGTACGTGAAGCCGCACGGGGCGCTGTACAACCGGGTGGTCCACGACGCCGAGCAGGCGGGTGCCGTCGTCGACGGCGTGCTGCTCGCCGACGACCGGCTCCCGGTGCTCGGGCTGCCCGGATCATGCCTCCTGGAGGCGGCGGAGAAGGCCGGACTGCCCACGGTGACCGAGGCGTTCGCGGACCGCGCGTACACCGAGGAGGGCACCCTGGTGCCGCGCGGCAGCGACGGCGCCGTCATCACGGAGGCCGACAGCGTCGTCGAACGGTCCATCGCGCTCGCCCGGTTCGGCACCGTCGCCGCCCACAGCGGCCGGCGCATCACGGTCCAGGCGCGCTCCCTGTGCCTGCACGGCGACACCCCGGGCGCGGTGGGGCTCGCCCGGCAGGTCAGGGCGCGCCTTGAGGCGGCGGGCGTGCGGGTGGAGGCCTTCGCGTGAAGGTCCTGCCCATGGGCGACCGGGCCCTGCTCGTCGAGCTGTCCGACGGGGCGGCGGCCGCGGCGCTGCACGCCGAGCTGCTGCGCCGCCGCGCGGACGGCGACCTGTCGGTACGGGAGATCGTGCCCGCGGCGCGCACGGTGCTGCTCGACGGCCTCGACGACCCGGCGCGGCTCGCGGCGCGGCTGCCCTCCTGGGAGATACCTCCGCTGCCGCCGCGCGCGCAGGACGTCCTGGAGCTCCCCGTGCGGTACGACGGCCCCGACCTGGAGGAAGTGGCGGCCCTGTGGGGTGTCCCGGTCCGGGACGTGCCGGGCATCCACGCGGCGGCCGAGTTCCGCGTCGCGTTCTGCGGGTTCGCGCCCGGCTTCGCCTATCTGACCGGCCTCGACGGCGTGCCCGACGTGCCGCGCAGGGCCACTCCGCGGACGACGGTGCCTGCGGGGTCCGTCGCCCTGGCGGGGCCGTACACCGGTGTGTACCCGCGCCCGTCGCCCGGCGGCTGGCAGCTGATCGGCTCCACGGAGGCCGTGCTGTGGGACCACGCGCGCGTACCGGCCGCGCTCCTGACTCCGGGGGCCCGGGTCCGCTTCGTGCCGGAGGCCCGATGACCGACAGGGCCTTCGCGGTCGTACGGGCCGGGGCGCTGACCACCGTGCAGGACGAGGGGCGGCCCGGCCACGCCCACCTCGGCGTGCCCCACTCCGGAGCGCTCGACCGGCCCGCCGCCGCCCTGGTGAACCGTCTCGTCGGCAACCCCTCCGACGCGGCCGTCCTGGAGACCACCCTCAACGGCTGCGCACTGCGGCCGCGTTGCGCGGTCACCGTCGCGGTGGGCGGCGCCCCGTGCCCGGTGACGGTGGACGGACGCCCCGCGCCCTGGGGAGCGGCGGTACGGGTGCGCGCCGGGGCCCTCCTGGAGGTGGGGGCCGCCGTCTCCGGAGTACGCAGCTACGTCGCCCTCAGCGGCGGCGTGGCCGTCGACCCGGTGCTCGGCAGCCGCTCCACCGACCTGCTCTCGGGCCTGGGACCGCCGCCCCTGGTGGACGGCGCGGTGCTTCCGCTCGGCGGCCTGGCGGTCACCCACGCGCGCGTGGACGTCGTTCCGCACCCGGCGCCCCCGCGCGAACTGGTGCTGCGGCTGACCGTGGGGCCCCGCGCGGACTGGTTCACCGACGCGGCCCTGCGCACGCTCACCACGCGCGCGTACCGCGTGTCGTCGTCGAGCAACCGGATCGGCCTGCGCACGGAGGGGCCCCCGCTCACGCGGGCGGTGAGCGGTGAACTGCCCAGCGAGGGCATGGTGACCGGCGCGGTCCAGGTGCCGCCGGACGGCAGACCCGTGGTGTTCCTCGCCGACCATCCGACCACGGGCGGCTACCCGGTGGTGGGGGTGGTGCGGCAGGCGGATCTCGCGGCGGCGGCGCAGGCGGTGCCGGGGACGGTGGTGCGGTTCGTGGGTGGGGGGTGGCGCCCCGTCAGGCGGCCTCCGGATGCCGCTCCGGGGTCGTAAGGGCGGCGAGGGCCGCCGTGACGGCGTGGGTGGCCCGGACGTCCAGGCCGCCGCTCGTGCCGCGTGCCCAGTGCCGTACCTCCGTCACGGCCAGACCGAGCAGTTGGGGCAGCAAGTCGGTGCAGCGCCGGGCGACCCACCCGGTGCCTGCCGTGGCCAGCCACCACAGGCTCTCCGACGCCGTGGGGACCGGCTGTTCGGGCGCGCACCCGGGCGCGGTGCCCAGGGCCAGGCCCTCGGCGGCGAGGAGGGCGTGGAAGCGGGCGGCGAACACCCGGTGCCCGCGCTCCCCGGGGTGCAGCCGGTCCGCGCTCCACAGGGTGCGGTCGCGGACCCACTCCTCGCCCGCGGCGTGCAGGTGCAGGGCGCCGTGGCGCTCGGACAGGGCGTGGACGACCGCGTTGACCGCCCGCTGCCGCCGGGCCAGCGGGCGGCCGAGCGCTCCCGGAAGCCCGAGCATCGCCCCGGGGTCGGGCAGGCAGGCGGTCAGCAGCACCGCGCCGCCCGCCGTGAACGCGCCGTAGACCTCGTCGAGGCGCGCGGCCACGGCCGGGAGGTCGAAGGTGCGGCGCAGGGTGTCGTTGACGCCGACCACGACGGAGACGAGGCCGGGCCGCAGGGCGAGCGCCGCGGGCGTCTGGCGGTGCAGGACGTCCCAGGTCTGGGCGCCGTTGGCCGCCACGTTGTGGAACTCCACGGTCTGGCCGGGCGCTCCGAGTGACGCCGCGAGCAGCGCGGCCCAGCCCCGCCATCCGCCCGCCACGGGGTCGCCCACTCCCGCGGTGAGCGAGTCGCCGAGGGCCACGTAGGTCAGGGTGCTCATCCGCCACCGCCGTGCCGTCCGGCGGCGTCCGGGAGCCGCGGCGCGCGCCCCTCGGCGGCGTGAGCGTCGGTGCCGGACACCGGACCGGGGACTCCGGCAGCCCCGGCCTCGTGCGCGGCCAGGAACGCCGCCACCGCCGCGTCCCACCCGAAGCACTCCGCACGCGCGCGTGCCGCCGCTCGCCGTTCCCCTTCCAGCCGGGCGAGCACGGCCCGCACCGCGTCCGCGAAGGCGTCCGCCGTGTCGGCGGCCGCGGCACCCGCACCGCCCACGATCTCCGGCAGCGCGGACGAGGCACTGGCCACCACCGGTGTCCCGCACGCCAGGGCTTCGAGGGCGGCGAGCCCGAACGTCTCGCAGGGGCCGGGGGCCAGGCACACGTCGGCGGTGGACTGCAGCGCGCCGAGCGCGGCGCGGTCCGCGACGTGCCCGAGGAACGTCACCGGCAACCGCCGCTCCCGCGCCCGCTGTTCGAGCCGCGGCCGCAGCGGGCCGTCCCCGGCGACGACGAGGACCGCGGGCACACCGCGCCCGCGCAGCGCCTCCAGGGCGTCGAGGGCCGTACCGGGCCGCTTCTCCACGGAGAGCCGGGAGCACATCAGGAGGAGAGCGTCGTCCACGCGCGCGTACCGGTCCCGTACGCGTGGATCGCCGAGCCCCGGATGCCGCTCCCGCAGGTCGACGCCCAGCGGGGCCCGTACGACATTGCCCGCGCCGATCCGTACGAACTCACGCTCCGCCCACTCAGTGGTGCACACCACGCGCGCGTAGGCGTGTGCGGTACGGGTGTTGAGGGCGTCGGCCGCGCGCCGTGCCGCGGCCGGTGGCAGCCCCCAGGTGCGCATGACGGCGTCCGCCGCTTCGTGGGAGACCATCACGGCCGGGACCCGGGCGCGCCGTGCCCACGCGCCGGTCCAGCGGAGGGTGGTGCGGTCGGACACTTCGATGCGGTCGGGCGCGATGCGCTCCAGGAGGCGGGTCAGGCCGCGCCGGTCGGCGAGGACCCGGTAGCCGCCGGTGCCGGGGAGTACGGGTCCGGGCAGCGTCACGACCCGCCCCTGCTCGGTGTCCCGCACCCCGGCCCGCTCGCCCGGCACGATCAGGACGGGCTCGTGCCCCGCGGCCAGGTAGCCGCGGCCGAGCTCCCGCAGGGCGGTGCGCAGGCCGCCCGACGAGGGGGTGACGAAGTTGGCGAGCCGCACGATCCGCAGGGGCCCGGTGTCCCGCACCATCCGCAGCGGCCCCGTGTCCCGTGCCTTCCGCAACGGCCCCGCACCCCGGGCGGTCGACAGCCGCCCCCCTTCCTGCACGGCGCCCACCTCCCGCGCTGCCCCCGGCACCCCAGTGCCCCAAGGCCCCGCTCCCGCCGTCATGCCGCCACCACCGTCCGCTCGGCGAGCACCTCTTCGTAGTGCCCGATGAGCTGCTCCCCGACGGCGTCCCACGTGCGGCCCTCGACGGCGGCGCGCCCGGCGGCGCCGTACGCCGCCCGCAGCCCCGGGTCGGCGGCCATGGCCCAGACGGCGTCCCGTACGGCATCCGCGTCGCCCGGCACGACGAGGCTGCCGGTGCGTCCGGGCACCACGAGGTCCAGCGGGCCGCCGACGGCGGGCGCGACCACCGGCACGCCGCTGGCCATGGCCTCCTGGACGGTCTGGCAGAACGTCTCGAGGGGGCCGGTGTGCACGAAGACGTCCAAGGAGGCGAAGATCCGGGCGAGTTCGTCCCCCGTGCGGCGGCCGAGGAACAGGGCGCCGGGCAGCGCCGTACGCAGGGCACCGGCGCTCGGCCCGTCGCCCACGACGACCACGCGCACCCCGTCGAGGCCGCACACCGCCGACAGGAGCTCGACGTGCTTCTCCGGGGCGAGGCGGCCGACGTAGCCGACGATCAGCTCGCCGCCGGGGGCGAGTTCGCGCCGTACCTCCGTGTCCCGCAGGGCGGGGCGGAACCGTTCGGTGTCCACGCCGCGCGGCCACAGCCGCACCCTGGGCACGCCGTGCGCCACCAGGTCGGTGAGGGCCGCGGTGGACGGGGCGAGCGTGCGGTCGGCGGCGGCGTGGACGGTGCGGATGCGGCGCCAGGCCGTGGCCTCGCCCATGCCCATGTAGGTGCGCGCGTAGCCGCCGAGGTCGGTCTGGTAGACGGCGACGGTGGGGAGGTCCTGGCGGGAGGCGGCGGCCATGCCCCGGGCGCCGAGCACGAACGGGCTGGCCAGATGGACGAGTTCGGCCCGGTGCGCGCTCAGGGCTGCGGCCAGGCGCCGACTGGGCAGCGCCACTCTGACCTGTGGGTAGCCGGGCAGTGGCAGCGAGGGGACACGGACGACGGGGCACGGCCCTTCGGTGTCGGGCCCGTCGGCGGTGGCGTGGGCGGGCGCGGGGGCGACGACGAGGGGGTCGTGGCCGCGGGCGACGAGCTGCCGCGCGGTCTGCAGGGCGCAGTGCGACACGCCGTTGACGTCGGGCGGGAAGGATTCGGTGACGATGACGACACGCATACCGGTGTTGTCGTCAGACCGGGCGTGCCCACGTCAAAGTGGATCTTTCCTGACGAGGAACGTCCCATGAGCGTTGCGCTCCGCGGGCGGCTCCATGGACCGCGCACCAGGCACCTTCACTGAGCGCGCACCAGCCCACTCCGCGGGCCGCTCCACAGCCCGCCCCGCGGAACCGGGACGTGCCCGCCGGACCTCGTCCGACGGGCACGACGGCGCCTCAGGCCACGAACACCTCAGGCCACATACACCTCAAGCCGCAGCCACCGCAGACCGCGACCGCTTCAGACCGCAGGCGCGTCAGGCCCGATCCGGCTCCGTACCGCCGACTGCACGTCGTCCTCCTCGGCGGGATCCGCGGCGAGCCTTCTGAGCTGGGCGACGACGCGGGCGTCACCGGTCTCGGCGTGCCGGGCGGCGACTTCGCGGGTGGACTCCTCGCAGTCCCAGAGGCACTCGACGGCGAAGCCGGAGGCGAAGGAGGGGTCCGTGGCGGCGAGCGCGCGGGCGGCGCGGCCCCGCAGGTGGGACGACGCGGTCTCGCGATAGACATGGCGCAGGACGGGGGCCGCGCAGCCGATGCCGAGGCGGCCCGCCCCGTCGACGAGCGGCCACAGTGACGGCGCGTCGGGGCCTTCGCCGCGCACCGCCTCGCGCAGCGCGGTGAGCACCAGGCCGCTGTCCTGGGCGCCGCCGCGGCAGGCGAGCACACGCCCGGCGGCGGCACCGAGCACGTCGGGACGCCCGACCCACTGGCGGGCCCGCTCCACGGCGGCGACGGAGCGCATCCGCTCGAAGGTCTCGGCCGCCACGTCCACGACGGCGCGCGACGGGCTCAGCGCGGCTTCTTCCAGGAGGTCGAGTACTTCGGGGTCGTGCGCGTCGGCCAGATAGCGCAAGGCCGTGCCGCGCGCCCCGTCCGAGCCGTGCCGCGCCGCCTCGACGATCTCGGCCCGGTCCTCGGGCCCGGCGACGGCACCGAGGCAGCGGGCGGCCGGCACATGCAGCACGGCGCCGCGCTCAAGCCCTTCCTGTGCCCAGGCGAGGACGGCCTGGACGCTCCATCCGGGGCGTGGCCCCGATGGCTCCATCTGGCGCTGCCAGCGGTCGAAGGACCCCCGCTCGCGGGCCGCCCGCACGCGGGCGCCGACCTCCGGGCGCGGATCCTCGGCCCACAGCCGCCAGGGCCGTGGCTCGAAGGCGTCCCGTACGGCGGCGGCGAGGGCGGCCTCGCCCTCGGCGTCCCGGGGGAATCTGGCGAGCACGGGACCGGCGAGGTCCCGCAGGCCCGCGTCGTCGTCGCGCAGGGCCAGCTCGTCCAGGGCCCAGGCCCAGTTCGTGCCGGACTCGGCGTACCTGCGCAGCAGCCGCAGGGCGTCGAGCCGGTCGTAGGACGCGAGGTGGCCGAGCACGGAGAGCGCGAGTCCCGTGCGGGAGTCGTCCGTGACCATGACGTCGTCGGGGTCGAAGAGGTGGCGCTCGATGGCGCCGAGCCCGCCGTTCAGATCGAGGTACAGGCGGGCGTAGTACAGCGAGCGGTTCTCCACCTGCCAGTCGTGCCGCGGGTCGTTCAGCACACAGTGGTCGAGGGCGGAGAGCGCCTCGGGTCGTGGTGCGGTGAGCGCGTGCAGCGTGCCGTCGCCGCGGCCCCGCTGCAGCAGGCCGAGCAGCGTACCGCTGGGCGCTATGACCGGTTCGAACATGGGAAACAGCCTCACATCAAGCGTCGACGCAACCGGGAATCTGCATTACCTGGCCGTGCGCCAACACGTCGGGCCGCCCGCCGTCTCTTGCTTGTTGAAGACCATTTTCCTCTGCCTCTCGTCGGTGGCCCGGAGGTTCCCGGACGCCAAGTCCGGGGCCGAGCCGCTCACGGGCCACGCGCTGCGGCACTACCTGCCCCGACGCTGCGTCCGTGAATCACGTCGTCATGATGACCCAGCGGTTCCGCCCGCCGCGACCACATTTCCGGCGCCCCCGTCGCACCAGGTCGGCTACCCGCTCAGGCGGCGCCGAACAGCGTGAGCAGCTCCGCCTTGTCGAACATCCGTGCGGTGTCGATCGCCGACGGCGTACCCGCGGCCGGATCGGCGCCCCCGTCCAGGAGGGCACGGACCACGTCGTCGGCGCCCTTGAAGACGGCGCCCGCGAGCGGGGTCTGGCCCTTGTCGTTGGCGCGGTTGGTGTCGGCGCCGCGCTCGACGAGGGCCCGGACCGCGGCCGCGTGGCCGTGGTAGGCGGCGAGCATGACCAGTGAGTCACCACTGCCGTTGGTGAGGTCCACGGGGACGCCCGCGTCGACGTACGCGGCGAGGGCGTCGGCGTCGCCGCCGCGCGCCAGATCGAAGATCTTGCCCGCCAGCTCCACGACCTCGGGGTCGGGGGCTTCGCTCATGGTGCTGACCGCCTTTCGCGCTGCGCCTGGGACCGTACTGACCCGCCGCTGCCCAGCAGTGCAGCCGTACGAGTGAACCGACAGGGTACTGCGCGTCACGGCACATGACCGACCGCGTACGCGGCAAAGCTCACGCCGTGCGGCCGACGCCGCCCCCACCCCGCCACCGTCGGCGCAGCAAGCCGCCGCCATCCGGGGGAAATATCGAGAATTTCCCCCATTTGCACCTCATGCCATATGGATACATGCTGTGAGCCTGGAAGTACTGATGGTGACTGTCCCCCTCGATCAGGAGAACCCCCATGGTCCTGTCCATCTCCGGTGTCGTGCTGCTCGGCATCATCGTCTTCCTCTTCTTCCGCAAGGACGGGCTGAAGGCGTCCCACGCGCTGGTCTGCGCCCTCTTCGGCTTCTTCCTGGCGGGCACCGCCATCGCGCCGAGCATCCAGGCGGGCAGCGCGAGCCTCGCGAGCCTGCTCGGCGGGATCAAGTTCTGACGGCTGCCCACGGCCGCCCCCTCACCACCTCAAGCACCACCCCCAGGAGACCGACGTGGCCCGGCGCCCCCTCCCCCGCATCCTGAGCACCGGCACCGCCCAGATCGCCCGGGGCCGGGAGCACATCGCCCGCAGCCGCGAGCTGGCCCGGTCGGCCGCGGACAGCGCCACCGACGTCCTCCATCCGCTGATCACGATCACCCGCGGACTGCGCCGCCTCGCCGGAGCCGGGCGGCGCAAGTGGTCCGCCACCCCCAAGGACCGGCGCGGGCCGCTGCTGTTCCTGGTGGCGTCCGTGATCCTCGTCGTGGCGCTCATCCCGTACGGCCCGCTGCTCGCCGTCATCTGCCTCATGGCGGCCGCGGCCTGGACCGGCCGCGAGCGCAGCGCGCCGGAGCCCACCGGCCCCGACGACGGACAGGTCCAGCGCCTGCAGTCCCTCTACGAAGCGCTCGTCCCGTACTTCTCCGTCCCCGAGGACCCGAGCCCGCTCTTCGCACACGGCGGCGAGTGGGAACAGGCCTTCCCCGCGTACGAGTTCGACGCGACCGGCCGCATCTCCCACCTGGTCGTGCGCTACCCCGCGTACTTCACGGACGGCGAGGCCGACTCCCGCGCGCGCATCGAACAGCTGCTGCACGCCAAGTCGGGCCGCGGCCGCGAGTACCACTTCGCCTGGGACGAGGAGGGCAACACGCTCACCGTGACCGTCCTCCCGCCCCTGCCCACCGACATCGCCGCCCAGCGCTTCGTCACCGCGCCGGGCGAGACCGTGCTCGGCTTCACCGACCCCACCTCCGTCCAGCGCACCCTGCCGGTGGCCGACGGCGACGAGCAGCGCGACGTCCCGCCCGTGGTGTGGCGCACCGGCCCCCGCTCGACCGAACCGCACCTGCTCGTCCTCGGCAGACCCGGCAGCGGCACCACGACCCTGCTGCGCTCGATCGCCCTGCAGGCACTCCAGTACGGGGACGTCGTCGTCATCGAGGGCAGCGGCACCGGCGACCACGCGTGCCTCACCGGGCGCGACGGAGTCCTCGCCGTCGAGTGCGGGCTCGCCGGGGCGCTCGCGAGCCTTGAGTGGGCGGCGCACGAGACGGAGCGGCGGCTCATCGCGGCCAACCGCGCACGGCAGGCGGGCCACCCGCCGCCCGACGACATCAAGCGCCCCCTGTGGATCCTGCTCGACCACCCCGGCACACTCGGCCACCTGGCCGCCGCCGACGGCCACCGGGACCCCCAGTCACTGCTCCCCGTACCCCTGCGGCACGGCCGCGCCGCGGGCGTCACCGTCGTCGTGGCCGAGCAGCTCGACAACCTGGACACCCTGAGCGACGCCGTACGCCAGCACACCCGCGCGCGGGTGGTGCTCGGCCCGGCCACCCCCGACCAGCTGGAGGAGGCCCTGGGCGCCCCGCCGCCCACCACCCCCACGGCGGACGCACCCCCCGGACGCGGATACGCCCGGCTCGGCACCGGCCCGGTGCACCGCCTCCAGGTCCCGGCGACCCCGGACCCGTACGACGACGCGACGAGCGAGGCCCACCGCCGTGCCGTGATGGAGCTGCTCCCGGAGCGCACGACGCCCGCGGACGGGCCGCTCAGCGGGGCACGCGGGGCCACCGAGGAAGCAGCGGTCGCCGACAGCTGACGGCCGGCTCACGAAATCTCAAAGCTGAACGCTGAAACGCTCAAGACTGAGATATTGAAGGCTGAAAGCCGCGGCTCACAGCGCCGCATCCGTGGCCTCACGCCACGAACGAGTGCGGCGACTGCACCCCCGTCCCCGCTCCCGTCTCCACAAGCCGTGCCGCCGCCGCGAGTCGTACGGCGGCTTCCTCCGCGACCGCCCCGCCGACGGTGAACGGCAGCCGTACGTACCCTTCGAAGGCGCCGTCCACACCGAATCGGGGCCCTGAGGGCACCCGGACGCCCACGCGCTCGCCGACCTCCGCGAGCCGCGAGCCGGAGAGGCCGCCGGTGCGCACCCACAGGGTCAGGCCGCCGCGCGGCACGTCGAACTCCCAGTCGGGCAGTTCGCGGCGTACGGCGGCGACCAGGGCATCGCGGTTGTCGCGGGCCTGGGCCCTGCGGACGTCGACGGCCTCGCGCCAGCCGCCGGTGGTGAGCAGCCAGTTGACGGCGAGCTGTTCCAGGACGGGCGTGCCGAGGTCGGCGTACGCGCGGGCGGCCACCAGGCTGCGGATCACGTCGGGCGCCGCCCGGACCCAGCCGATGCGCATGCCCGCCCAGAAGGCCTTGCTCGCGGAGCCGACGGTGATGACGGTGGCGCCCGCGGGGTCGAATCCGCAGACCGGGCGCGGCAGCTCCACGTCGTCGTCGAGGCGCAGCTCGCTCATCGTCTCGTCGACGACGAGGACGGTGCCCGCGGAGCGGGCGGCGTCGACGAGGCGGCGGCGCTGGTCCTCGTCGGCGAGGGCACCGGTGGGGTTGTGGAAGTCGGCGACGACGTACGCGAGGCGAGGCGCGGCGTCCCGCAGGACCTGCCGCCAGCGGTCCAGGTCCCAGCCGCCGAGGCCTTCGGACATGGCGACGGGCACGAGGCGTGCGCCCGCCTCGCGCATCAGCTGGAGGATGTTGGCGTACGACGGCGACTCGACGGCGATGCGTTCGCCGCGGCCCGCGAAGAGGTGGCAGATGGCGTCGATGGCCCCCATGGCGCCGGTGGTGACCATGATCTGCTCGGGCATGGTCGGGATGCCGCGGGCGGTGTAGCGCTCGGCGAGCATGGCACGCAGGGCGGGCAGGCCCGCGGGGTAGTCGCCGTGGGTGTGGGCGTAGGGCGGGAGTTCTTCCAGGGCGCCCTGTACGGAGCGGGTGAGCCAGGGTTCGGGTGCGGGCAGCGCGGCGCAGCCGAGGTCGATCATGGAGCCGAGCGCTTCGGGGGGCAGGGGTTCGAGCCCGCGCGCGGGCAGAGGGTTACCTGCGGGTACAGCGGTCCAGCTGCCCGCTCCCCTGCGGGACTCCAGGAACCCTTCGGCGCGCAGCGCCTCGTACGCGGCCGCGACGGTGGTGCGGCTCACGGACAGCGCGACCGCGAGTTCCCGCTCGGCAGGCAGGCGCGCGGCCACGGGAACGCGTCCCTCTAGGACGAGGAGCCTGATGCCGTCGGCGAGGGCGCGGTACGCGGGCGGGCGCCGGGAGCCCGTGCCCGCGGGGCGCGCCTGCTGGGAGGTGAGCAGCCGGGCGAGCTGGGTCGACCCCACCGCCGATGTCCACTGAGCCATGATCCCAGTCCACCTTCATCGAATTGGCCATGGTTGGCGCCTTGCGCCAAGCCACAGAGTGTCATGCATCAGGCCACTACCACCACGGGGGTATCTCTTGTCCACGGCGAAATCAGGCCCTTCGACCACATCGGAGGCGTCCACCTCGGAGCCGTCCACATCGGAGGCGGCCACATCGGAGTCATCCGCGTCGGAGCCGCCCACGCCGGACCCGTCGGCGTCGGCGCCATCGGACTCGGCGGGCTCAGCGGCGTCGGCGCCCTCCGGCGGGGGCGGCACGCGGCGGTTCGGCGGGCGGCAGCTGTCGCGCCGGCTGGTGCAGCTGTACGTCGGTCTCGCCCTGTACGGCGCGAGCTCGGCGCTCCTCGTGCGCTCGGGCCTCGGCCTGGAGCCGTGGAACGTCCTGCACCAGGGCGTGGCCGAGCGGACCGGGATGTCGATCGGCGTCGTGTCGATCTTCGTGGGGGCCGCGGTGCTGCTGCTGTGGATCCCGCTGCGGCAGCGGCCGGGTCTCGGCACGGTGTCGAACGTCTTCGTGGTGGGCCTCGCGATGGACGGCACGCTCGCGCTCGTCCCCGACGCCCACGCGCTGGGCGTCCGCATCCCGCTGCTGGTGGCGGGCATCGTCCTGAACGGCGTGGCGACCGGCCTGTACATCGCGGCCAAGTTCGGTCCGGGCCCGCGCGACGGCCTGATGACGGGGCTGCACGAGCGCACGGGCCGGTCGATCCGGCTGATGCGCACGTGCGTGGAGGTGGCGGTGGTCGTCACGGGCTTCGCGCTCGGCGGGACGCTCGGCGTGGGCACGGTCCTGTACGCCCTGGGCATCGGGCCGCTCGCCCAGTTCTTCCTGCGCCTGTTCGCCGTGCCCGCGCCGTCCGCGGGTGGCGTGGTGGCCGCCGGGGCGCCGTCGGGGCGGGCGATACTGCAACGGTGACCACGCGCGTACGCCATCCCTATCTCGACCATCCGGGACCGATCGCCTTCGCCCACCGGGGCGGGGCGGCCGACGGCCTGGAGAACACCGGTGCCGCGTTCCGGCGCGCCGTCGACGCGGGCTACCGCTATATCGAGACGGATGTGCACGCCACGTCGGACGGCCTGCTCGTCGCCTTCCACGACGCCACGCTCGACCGGGTCACGGACGCGACGGGGCGGATCGCGGACCTGCCGTGGAGCGAGGTGCGCCACGCGCGCGTGGCGGGCCGCGAGCCGGTGCCGCTCTTCGAGGAGCTCCTGGAGGCGTTCCCGCAGGTGCGCTGGAACGTGGACGTGAAGGCCGAGCCCGCGCTGCTGCCCCTCATCGACCTGGTCGAGCGCACCCGCTCCTGGGACCGCGTCTGCGTCGGTTCGTTCTCGGAGGCGCGGGTGGCACGGGCGCAGCGGCTCGCGGGCCCGCGGCTCGCCACGTCGTTCGGCACGCGCGGGGTCCTCGGTCTGCGGCTCCGCTCGCTGGGTGTGCCGGCGACGCCGCGGGTCTCCGCGGTGTGCGCCCAGGTGCCCGAGTCGCAGTCGGGGGTCCGGGTGGTCGACCACCGCTTCGTCCGCACCGCCCACGCGCGCGGGCTGCAGGTGCACGTGTGGACCATCAACGACGCGGACCGCATGCACGCCCTGCTCGACCTGGGGGTCGACGGCATCATGACGGATCACATCGAGACGCTGCGCGAGGTCCTCGAGGACCGGGGGACCTGGGTCTGACCGCGGAATCGCGTCACTTGCGGGGGCCGGATTTAGCAACCGGCGGCGAAGGCCGGTAGTGTACGCCTTTGGCCTACCAGGCGGACCGTTACTGCGCGCTGAGCTTTCAGGAACGCGGAGTGACATCTGCTGCCAGATGTGACAAACCGGGCGCCTGTGGGTACAACAAGGGGCGGCATACGACGGCGACGCATGACCCTGAACGGGAATCTTTACCGCCGACCGGACGTTGACCGGATGACGACGACAGCGACACCTGTCCTGTGGGCGACAAGCCCGGGAGGCACGATTCATGAGTGAGCGAGCTCTTCGCGGCACGCGCCTCGTGGTGACCAGCTACGAGACCGACCGCGGCATCGACCTGGCTCCGCGCCAGGCCGTGGAGTACGCATGCCAGAACGGACATCGATTCGAGATGCCGTTCTCGGTGGAGGCGGAGATCCCGCCGGAGTGGGAGTGCAAGGTCTGCGGGGCCCAGGCACTTCTCGTGGACGGCGACGGACCTGAGGAGAAGAAGGGCAAGCCCGCGCGTACGCACTGGGACATGCTCATGGAGCGCCGTACTCGAGAAGAGCTCGAGGAAGTCCTCGAGGAGCGCCTTGCGGTTCTCAGGTCTGGCGCCATGAACATCGCGGTGCATCCGCGGGACAGCCGCAAGTCGGCCTAGGCGCGCGGCGGTTCAGAAGAACGACGAGGGCGGGCCCACTGCTGTGCAGTGGG
>NZ_JBHYJH010000047.1:0-2727 GCF_042740445.1 Streptomyces sp. NPDC059003
TATAACCGACTGGCTGGTCGCCTCCCCCGGTTGGCTGAAAGGGGGCGGCCCCCGGGAAAACCCCGGGCGGCGCGACTCAAAACCGGGAGGGCCCGCCGCCGATGGGCTCCGGGCCCTCCACGGTCCGGGAAAACGGCGGCCGTCTTACTCGCCGCGGCGAAGACTCGGCTTCAGGTCCTTGAACCGGCCGAGGAGACCATTGACGAAGGCCGGCGACTCGTCCGTGGAGAATTCCTTGGCGAGCTGGACGGCCTCGTCCAGTACCACCGCGTCGGGCGTGCCGTCCACCCACACGAGCTCGTACGCTCCGAGCCGGAGAATGTTCCGGTCGACGACCGGCATCCGGTCGAGCGTCCAGCCGACGGCGTACTGCGAGATCAGCTCGTCGATGCGCGACGCGTGCTTCTCGTAGCCCTCGACGAGCTCCATCGTGTACTCGCTCACCGGCGGCTGCCGGGTGTCGGTCCGCGAGTGGCGCACCCAGTCCGCGAGGACCGTCAGGACGTCGACGCCGCGCTGGTCGGCCTCGAAGAGGATCTGGAAGGCGCGCTTGCGGGCCGTGTTACGGGCGGCCACGGTTAGCTGTTCACCCGGCCGAGGTAGCTGCTGTCACGGGTGTCGACCTTGATCTTCTCGCCGGTCGTGATGAACAGCGGGACGTTGATCTGGTGGCCGGTCTCCAGGATGGCGGGCTTGGTGCCGCCGGTGGAGCGGTCGCCCTGGACGCCCGGCTCGGTCTCCTGGATGGTGAGCTCGACGGCGGCGGGCAGCTCGACGAAGAGCACCTCGCCCTCGTGCTGCGCCACGGTGGCCTCGAAGCCCTCGATCAGGAAGTTCGCGGCGTCGCCGACGACCTTCTTGTCGATGTGCAGCTGGTCGTAGGTCTCCATGTCCATGAAGACGAAGTAGTCGCCGTCCATGTACGAGAACTGCATGTCGCGCTTGTCGACAGTGGCCGTCTCGACCTTGACGCCGGCGTTGAAGGTCTTGTCGACGACCTTGCCGGAGAGCACGTTCTTGAGCTTGGTGCGCACGAAGGCCGGGCCCTTGCCGGGCTTGACGTGCTGGAACTCGACGACGGACCAGAGCTGGCCCCCGTCGAGCTTGAGCACCATGCCGTTCTTGAGGTCGTTCGTGGAAGCCACGGTTGCGGAATCTCCTGGACTGACGTGGACGACCCCGGGCACGTGCACGCGCTACAGCGCGAGCAGCTCCTTGGTCGTAATGGTGAGTAGCTCGGGTCCGCCGTCCGCTTCGCAGCGGACGACGAGCGTGTCATCGATCCGGACCCCGCCCCGGCCCGGGAGGTGGACCCCCGGTTCGACGGTGACCGGCACGCAAGCGTCCAGTTTACCCATGGCCGCGGGCGCCAACTGCGGGTCCTCGGTGTTTTCGAGCCCCACACCGTGTCCCATCAGCGGAGCCAGGCCGTCCGCGTACCCCGCGGCGTCCAGGACGTGCCGGGCCGCGCGGTCCACGTCACGGTAGGCGGTGCCCGGGGCGAGGGCCTCCCGGCCGGCCCGCTGGGCGGCGAAGACCAGGTCGTACAGCTCGATCTGCCAGTCCGCGGGCGAGGTGCCGATGACGAAGGTGCGCCCGATCTCACTCCGGTACCCGCGATAGCGCGCGCCCAGGCACACGGAGAGAAAGTCGCCCTCCTCCACGCGCCGGTCGGTCGGGCGGTGGCCGCCGCGCCCGGAGTTCGGCCCGGTGGCGACGGAGGTCGGGAAGGCCGGGCCGTCCGCGCCGTGGTCGACGAGGCGGCGCTCCAGCTCCAGGGCGAGATGGCGTTCCGTGCGCCCCACGAGGATCGACTCGAGCAGCTCGCCGAGGGCCTGGTCGGCGATCTCGGCGGCGATCCTGAGGCAGGAGATCTCCTCCTCGTCCTTCACCAGGCGCAGCTGCTCGACGCCCTGGGCGAGGTCGGTGAGGCGCAGCCGCGGTGCCACGGAGGCGAGCGCGCGGTGCCGGGCGACGGTGAGGTGGTGCTCCTCGACGGCGAGGGTCTCAACGCCCTGGGCCCAGGCCTGCCCTGCGCCCGCCACGGCCGGGTCGCCGTCCGGCGCCGACAGGACGTGGGTGCGCAGCGCGGCGTCGGGCCGCGCGTCGCCCGGCTCTTCGGCGGGCGGGCGGGCGCACAGGAGCACGTCCTCGGTCCTGCCGAGCAGGAGGACGGCGCCGCTCGGGGCCGCGCCCGCGAGATAGCGGACGTTGGCGGCCCGCGAGACGAGCGCCGCCGCGCTCCCGCCCGCCGCACACCGCTCCCTGAGCCGCTCCCTGCGCGCCGCGTACACCTCTGACATGGGGCGAGCCTATGAGCGCACACCACTCCGGGCCGGTTCAGCGCGTCCGACCGGGCGGCGGGAGCCCCCAGTACGAGCGGCTGCGCGCCGGGCGATTGACAGTCGGGGGCGGCCGGGGCGGGGGCGGTGCGTCGGCCTGGCAGGGGTCGTGGGGTGGGGTGCTGGGGGTTGGGGGCGCCCGGGACGGGGGCGGTACGCGCCTTGGCAGGGGCCGTGGGGCGGGCTGCTGGAGCTGGGGGGGCGCCGGGGCTTGGGGGCACCCGGGGCGGAGGGGCCGGGGCGCGGGGGCCTCGGGCGCAGGGGAGCCTGGGGTGACGGGAGGCCTGGGGCGCGGAGAGGGGGCTGGGCGCGGGGAAGCCCGCCGGTGCGGGATCCGCGGGGCGGCTGAGGGCACCAGCCCCGGACGGCTACGGCGGGCGAGACC
>NZ_JBHYJH010000047.1:2825-48347 GCF_042740445.1 Streptomyces sp. NPDC059003
CGGGTGGGGTCCGCGACGCGCTCTTGGAGGAACGGAGAGGGCTGGAGCGCAGAGAGAGGCCTGGGCGCGCCGGTACGGGGTCGGCAGGGCGGCCGGAAGTGGTCACCGGCCCCGGGCGGCTGCGGCGGGCGGGGTCCGCGACGCGCTCCCGTGAGGAAGGGAGGCACCGGCCCGGGCGGCTGCGGCCGACGGGGCCCCACCCGGGCTCGGGGGACCGCCCCCACAGAACGCGCCCGCCCCCGCCGGGCGCCGGAAGCCGCCGATTACGGGCTCTGGGCACCGGCAGTTGCCCAGAGCCCGCGGCTTCGTAGGAGTGGCATGCGTCGCATTCACTTCACCGCCGACGGATGACACGACAGGCCTCAGCCGGGCCGCGGCACCGCCGACCGCGGGCGTCCGCCAAGCCCCACGACCGGCGGCCAGCGGCCGACGGCCGGCTGGACCAGACCGCCACCCGCCACCCGTCCCCCGCCACCACACGGACAACGCCCCTCACAACAGCCGCACGCGAGCCGCCACCCCCGCTCCCGCGGGCCCCCGCGGGCCCTGGCCTGTATCAGTCGGTTCACCGCGACGAGCGGGCCGCAAGAGAGCCGCGCCGGACGCGGACGACGGACCGCGCAACAGGCCCAGGGGCCAGCTACCGCGTGGCTACCACTTCGGCGGGCTCGTCAGCGCCCGGGCCAGGACGTCGTCCAGGAGGCGGGCCGTCGCGGGGACGTCCAGCTGGGAGTTGTCGATGATGGGCAGGCCCGAGCCGTACCAGCCGGCCATGCGGCCGTGGATGCGGGCGACCTCTTCGTCCGTGAGGCGGCGGTTGCCGCTGCGCTGGGCGTTGCGCTCCAGGACGATCTCCAGGCCCGGCAGGAGGACGACGGGCAGCAGGCCGGGACCCACGTGCCGCTTCCAGCCGCCGAGCCCGACGACCGGGCGGTCCGGGAAGACGGCGTCGTCGAGGACGCAGGAGATGCCGTTGGCCAGGAAGTTCCGGGCGGCGAAGCCGCAGGTGCGGCGGGCCAGGCGGTACTGCGCCTCGGAGTTGTCGTTCCACCCCGACTGCGGGTCGGCGAAGCCGGAGCGCACCCATTCGCGGACGTCGTCCAGGCTGATGTGGGCCGTCGGCACGCGCCGGTGCTCGGCCCAGTACTTCGCGACGCTGGTCTTGCCCGCGCCCGCGGGCCCGATGAGCAGCACGGCGAGCGTCGTGGAGCCCGTGTCCGCGGGGGCGGGCCCCGGCGGGGGGCTCGGCACGGCGACGGGGCCGCCGGGCGGGAGCTGGATGTGGCTGGTGACGTCCCGGGTGGGCGGGGCCGGGGCGGGCGCCGCGGGGGCACCGGGTGCGTGCACCGCTCCCGGGGCGTGCGGCATCCCCGGGCCCTGGGGGGCCAGCGGTGTGTGCGGGACTCCATGGCCCTGGTGGGCGCCCGGTGCGTGCGGAACAGGAACCGGTCCGGCGGGAGGGGGCGCGGCACCCGGCGGCGGGGCGCTCGGGTGGTGCGCGGCCGGGGACCATCCGGTGGCCGGTCCGTGCCCCGGCTGAGGGGGCGGCGGCAGCGGAGAACCCCACGCGTGCTGCATCCGGTGCCACTCCGTCTCGTACGACTGACCTGGTACGGGCGGCAGGGCCACCCGTACCGAACGGTACCGTCCCCGGCCGACGTTGTGTGAACGGCCGGGGCGGCCGCGAAGTGCCCGTGGCTTGTTCGAACCGCCCGGCACCGGACGGAACGGACGGTCAGTCGGCGACTTCCCCGTACGCGGCGAGCAGCACCGCCGGATCGGGGCCCTCGAGGACCGTCGGCTTGGCGAGGCCGTCGAGGACGATGAAGCGCAGCAGGTCGCCCCGGGACTTCTTGTCGACCTTCATGGTCTCCAGGAGCTTGGGCCACTGGTCGTAGCGGTAGCTGAGCGGCAGACCGACGGACTCGAGGACCGTGCGGTGCCGGTCGGCCGTGGCGTCGTCCAACCGCCCGGCGAGGCGGCCGAGTTCGGCCGCGAAGTGCATGCCGACGGCGACGGCCGCGCCGTGCCGCCACTTGTAGCGCTCGTTCTTCTCGATGGCGTGGGCGAGCGTGTGGCCGTAGTTGAGGATCTCGCGCAGGCCCGACTCCTTGAGGTCGCCGGAGACCACCTCGGCCTTGACCCTGATGGAGCGCTCGATGAGCTCGGCGGTGTGCGGTCCCGTGGGCGTCCGTGCCGCCTGCGGGTCGGCCTCGATCAGGTCGAGGATGGCCGGATCGGCGATGAAGCCCGCCTTGATGATCTCGGCGAGCCCGGAGACGTAGTCGTGCACCGGCAGGGAGTCGAGCGCCGCCAGGTCGCAGAGCACGCCCGCGGGCGGGTGGAAGGAGCCGACCAGGTTCTTGCCCTCGGCGGTGTTGATGCCGGTCTTCCCGCCGACCGCCGCGTCGACCATGGCGAGCACGGTCGTCGGCACGGCGATCCAGCGCACCCCGCGCAGCCAGGTCGCGGCCACGAACCCGGCGAGGTCGGTGGTGGCGCCCCCGCCCACGCCGACGATCACGTCGGTGCGGGTGAAGCCGGACTGGCCGAGCGCCTTCCAGCAGTACGCGGCGACCTCGGCGGTCTTGGCCTCCTCGGCGTTGGGCACCTGGATGGCCACGGCCTCGTACCCCTGGTCCGCCAGGTCCTGGCGGAGCGCGTCGCCGGTGCCGGCGAGCGCCTCGGGGTGGATGACGGCGACGCGCTTGGCGGCGGCGCCGATCAGGCCGCCGAGCTCACCGAGCAGCTGGCGTCCGACGAGGACCTCGTACGGTTCGGTGCCCGCGCTGCCGCCGACGTGGATGCGGGTCACTGTCTCGCTCATGCTGCCTTCAACTCCAGTGCGTCCAGGACCGCCTGCGCGACGTCTTCGGGGGTGCGGCCGTCGGTGGCGACGACAGCGCGGGCGACTTCTTCGTACAGATGGCGGCGCGCGTCCATCAGTTCGCGCCACTGCTTGCGCGGGTTGACGGCGAGCAGCGGCCGGGCGGTGTTCAGGCCGACGCGCCGCACGGCCTCTTCGACGTCCATCGACAGATAGACGACGGGCAGGCCGCGCAGCACCTCGCGCGTGGACGCGTCGAGGATCGCGCCGCCGCCGAGGGAGAGGACCCCCTCGTGCTCGGCGACGGCGCTGCGCACCGCCTCGCGCTCCAGGTCACGGAAGTACGGCTCGCCCTCGTCGACGAAGATGTCGGCGATCTCCCGCCCCTGTGCCGCGACGATGTCGGCGTCGGTGTCCCGGTAGGGCGCGCCGAGCCGCTCGGCGAGCAGCGCGCCCACCGTGGACTTGCCGGAGCCCATGGGTCCGACGAGGACGACGCACGGGCCCGTGCCGGCTTCGTCGCTCACCGGATCTGGAGGTTGTCGAGGTACGACTGCACGTTGCGCCGGGTCTCCGGCACGCTGTCGCCGCCGAACTTCTCCGCGACCGCGTCGGCGAGCACCAGCGCCACCATGGCCTCGGCGACGATGCCCGCGGCCGGGACGGCGCAGACGTCGGAGCGCTGGTGGTGGGCCTGGGTGGCCTCGCCGGTGACGACGTCGATGGTGGCGAGGGCGCGCGGCACGGTCGCGATGGGCTTCATCGCGGCGCGTACGCGCAGCAGCTCACCGGTGGTGAGGCCGCCCTCGGTGCCGCCGGAGCGGCCGGTGGCGCGCCTGACGCCCTCGTCCGTGGCGACGATCTCGTCGTGCGCCTGCGAGCCGGGCACGCGCGCGAGCTCGAAGCCGTCGCCGACCTCGACGCCCTTGATGGCCTGGATGCCCATGAGCGCGGCGGCGAGCCGCGCGTCGAGCCGCCGGTCCCAGTGCACGTGCGAGCCGAGGCCGACCGGAACGCCGTACGCCAGGACCTCGACCACGCCGCCCAGGGTGTCGCCGTCCTTCTTGGCCTGGTCGATCTCCGCGACCATCGCCTTCGACGCGTCGGCGTCCAGGCAGCGCACCGGGTCGGCGTCGAGCTTCTCGACGTCGGCGGGGGTCGGGTAGACGCCGTAGGGGGCCTTGGCCGCGGCCAGCTCCACGACGTGGGAGACGATCTCGATCCCGGCCGTCTCCTTCAGGTACGAGCGGGCGACCGCGCCGAGGGCGACACGGGCCGCGGTCTCGCGGGCGGAGGCGCGCTCCAGGACCGGCCGGGCCTCGTCGAAGCCGTACTTCTGCATGCCGGCCAGGTCCGCGTGGCCGGGCCGGGGGCGGGTCAGCGGCGCGTTCCTGGCGAGTTCGGCGAGCTCGGCCGGGTCCACCGGGTCGGCCGCCATGACCTGTTCCCACTTGGGCCACTCGGTGTTGCCGACCATGACGGCGACGGGCGAGCCCATGGTGAGGCCGTGCCGGACGCCACCGAGGAAGGTGACCTCGTCACGCTCGAACTTCATCCGGGCACCGCGTCCATAGCCGAGGCGCCGCCGGGCCAGATGGTCCGCCACCATGTCCGTGGTGATCGGAACGCCGGCGGGAAGCCCCTCCAGCGTCGCCACGAGTGCGGGTCCGTGGGACTCCCCAGCGGTCAGCCAGCGCAACCTGCTCAACGGTGCTCCTCATGCTCGCGCCTCGAACTGCGACGGCGCGACCGGGTGCGCGGCCCTGGCCCGCCTCCCTCTGATCCTCCCACGTCCACGGATCAGGCCCGCGCCCGGTCCACGGAACGGACGGCGGAATGGACGGTGGAAGGACGGCGGAACAGGCGGGCGCGGCGGCGGCTCAGCGCGCGGCGAGCGCCCGCTCCCCCGCCTTCCGCATCACGTCGAGCGGCGCGGGTGCCCGGCCCGTCATCTGCTCGACCTGGAGCACCGCCTGGTGCACGAGCAGGTCGAGGCCGCTGACGACGGCCCCGCCGTACGCCGACCAGCGGGCGGCGAGTGCGGTGGGCCACGGGTCGTACAGGACGTCGAAGAGCGTGTTCGGCCGCTCCGGCACGGCGTGGGACAGCGCGTCGGTGGTGCCCGCCGGGGTCGTGGCGATCACCAGGGGCGCGTGCAGCGCCCGCCCGGCGTCCGCCCAGTCCGCGGTGCGCACCTCGACGTCGAGCCGCGCGCCCCACTGCCGCATCTCGGCGGCGCGCGCCTCGCTGCGTACGTACGCGACGACCTCGCCGGTGCAGATCCGGGCGAGCGCGGCGAGCGCGGACGACGCGGTGGCGCCGGCGCCGAGGATCGCCGCCGACTCGACCTCCTCGATGCCGCGCTCGCGCAGCGCGGCGACGATGCCGGGGATGTCGGTGTTGTCACCGGTGAGGCGCCCGTCGTCCGTGCGGACGACGGTGTTGACGGCCTCCACGGACGCGGCGGTGTCGCTGACCGAGTCGAGCAGCGGAATCACCGCGCGCTTCAGCGGCATGGTGAGCGAGAGCCCCGCCCACTCGGGCCCCAGCCGCTCCACGAAGGCGGGCAGCGCCGCCTCGTCGACCTCGAAGCGGTCGTACGTCCAGTCGGTGAGGCCCAGTTCCTGATACGCGGCGCGGTGCAGCACCGGGGAGAGGGAGTGAGCGATGGGCGACCCGAGTACGGCCGCCCGGCGCCGGGGCTCAGCCGTCCCCTGTGCTCGCATTGAACTTTTCCTTCAGCTTCAGGAATTCGGTGTGGGTCTTGGCGAATTCGGTCTTGTTCATTCCGTCGGTGGCGACGAAGTAGAGCCAGCCGTCCCTCGTCGGTTCGAGCGCCGCCTTCAGGGCCACCTCGCCCGGGTTTCCGATGGGACCAGGCGGCAACCCCGTGTGCCGGTACGTGTTGTACGGATCGGGGTTGGTCTTGATCTCGCTCTCGCTGATCTTGATCTTGCTCTGACCCATCAGGTAATTGAAGGTCGAGTCGAATTGGAGAAGGCCCACGGTCTCCATGTTGCCGGGCTTCAGGCGGTTGTAGATGACCTCGGCCATCTTGCGGAAGTCCTCGTGGGTCTTGCCCTCGGCCTGCACCAGGCTCGCGACCGTGACCAGCTCGTACGGGTTCTTGAGCTTCAGCTCCTTGGCCTTGGCCTCGACGCCCAACTTGCCGTATTCCTCGCTGGCTTGGGCAACCATCTTCCTCAGCACGTCCTCGGGCTTCTGACCCTTGGCGACCGGGTAGCTGGAGGGGTAGAGGAAGCCTTCCAGCGGGTCCTTGACCTTGCTGCCCATGTTCGCGACGGCCCACTGCGGAAGACCGAGGTCCTTCCATTCCTTCTGGGCGATGTCCTTCGTCGTGCCCTTGGGCAGCTTGAGCCGGTCGTCGATCTTCTTGTACACCGTCACATTCCGGGTGCCTTCCGGAATGATGAGGTTGTTGCGGCTCTTGGGGCTGAGCATCAATTCGACGGCGGACGCGGCCGACATCTGCTTGTTGAGCGTGTAGACGCCCGCCTGGATCTTCTGGCCGTCGGGGTTCTTGCCCTGGGCGGAGACGAACGCGTCAATGCTCTTGACGACGCCGGCTTCCTTGAGCTTCTGCCCGATGGAGCTTCCGGTCGAGCCCTTGTCAATGGTGACGGTGGCCTTCGCGGCAATGCCGTCGCCGGAGTAGTCGGGCGCCGAGCCGAAACGATCCTGGTAGAACTGGTAGCCGAAATAGCCGACGCCGCCGAGCCCGCCCGCGAAGACCAGGGTCACGACCAGGCAGGCGCAGCCGTTGCGTTTCTTCTTCGACTTCTTGCCGCCGCGTCCGCGCCGCTCCCCGCGGCCCCCGCCGCGCCCCGGCTCGTCGGCGTCGTCGTCCTCGTCGTCGCCGCCCGCGAAGAAGGCGTGCTCACCCTGGTCGGGCCCGGGGTCCCAGCCGGTCTCGGGTTCCGGTTCGGGCGCGGGGCGCCGGTGTCCCGGCGGTTCCGGCGGCGGGTACGCGTCCGGCGTGCCGTAGAAGTCGGGGCGCTCCTCGGCGTAGCCCCCGGGCTGCCCGCCGTAGGGGTCCGCCGGGTCACCGCCGTAGGGGACCTGGCCCTGCGGGCCGCTGTCCCAGCCGCCGTCCTGCGGCCGGCCGCCGCCGTACTGCGCCTGAGCAGCGGCGTACCCCTGCTGATCGCCGTACGACTGCTGCCCGCCGGTGCTCCAGTCGCCGTACGGGTCCTGCTGGGGGTGCTGCTGGGGGTGGCCCTGATGCGGCTCCTGAGGGTGGTACTGCCCCTGGCCGCCGTAGGGGGACGGGCCGTTCGCGGCCTGCTGTCCTCCCCATCCGCCGTCCCCGTACAACGGGTCCTCCGGATGCCACGGTTCGGAGCCTGGGCCCCGGCCATACTCAGTCATCGATCCCCTACGAGCCGCGAGGCGGGGGCCGCGGCCTGGATCCCAGGGCAACCGTTCCGCCTCTTGATGCTGTGCGGCGGCTGTTCGAACGCCGCCACACCGCGCGGAACGTTACCGTATCGCGATCAGATGACCACTTCGACGCCCTCGCCGGGGGCCTCTCCTGACGCCCGTTCGGACTCCAGGGCCTGCTGGAGGATGATCACGGCCGCGGCCTGATCGATGACAGACCTGCCCTTTTTGGACTTCACGCCGGAGGCCCGCAGGCCCTGGCTCGCCGTCACTGTGGTCATCCTCTCGTCCACGAGCCTCACCGGAACGGGGGTGATCCCCGCGGCGAGCGTCTGGGCGAAGGCGCGGACCTTGACGGCGGCCGGGCCCTCGCCCCCCTTGAGGGAGCGAGGGAGCCCGACGACGACCTCGATCGGCTCGTACTCCTCGACGAGCTGGCGCAGCCGGCGGTGGGCGGCCGGGACGTCCCGGCCCGGCACCGTCTCCACCGGCGTCGCGAGGATCCCGTCGGGGTCGCACGAGGCGACCCCGATGCGGGCGTCCCCGACGTCGATCGCGAGGCGTCTGCCGCGGCGCATCAGGCGGTTTCGCCGACGAGGCGCTCGACGGCGGCGATGGCGTCGCCGACCGCGGCCACGTTCTGGCCGCCGCCCTGGGCGACGTCCGGCTTGCCGCCGCCTCCGCCGCCGAGGGTCTTGGCGGCGGTGCGGACCAGGTCACCGGCCTTGAGGCCACGCTCGCGCGCGGCTTCGTTGGTGGCGATGACCGTGAGCGGCTTGCCGTTGACGGCCGTGAACAGGGCCACGACCGCCGGGCGGTCGCCGGGGATGCGGCCGCGCACGTCGAGGACCAGCTTGCGCAGGTCGTCGGCGCCCGTGCCGTCCGGGACCTGGCCGGTGACGAGAGCGATGCCGTGGACGTCCTTGGCGCCCTGGGCGAGCCCGGCGGCGGCCGCCAGGACCTTCTCCGCGCGGAACTTCTCGATCTCCTTCTCGGCGTCCTTCAGCTTGGCGAGCATGCCGGAGATCTTCTCGGGCAGCTCCTCGGGGCGGCCCTTGACGAGCTCCTGGAGCTGGGCGACGACCGTGTGCTCCTTGGCGAGGAAGTTGTACGCGTCCACGCCGACCAGGGCCTCGATGCGCCGTACGCCGGAGCCGATCGAGGACTCGCCGAGCAGCTTCACCAGGCCGAGCTGGGCGGTGTTGTGCACGTGCGTGCCGCCGCACAGCTCCTTGGAGAAGTCGCCGATCGTGACGACGCGCACGCGCTCGCCGTACTTCTCGCCGAACTCGGCGATGGCGCCCTGCTTCTTGGCCTCGTCGATCGACATGACCTCGGCCTGGACGTCGAGCTCGCGCGAGAGGACCTCGTTGATCTTCTGCTCGACGTCCGTCATCACGGCCGTGGGCACGGCCGACGGGGAGCCGAAGTCGAAGCGGAAGCGGCCGGGCTGGTTCTCCGATCCGGCCTGGGCGGCCGTCGGGCCGAGCGCGTCGCGCAGCGCCTGGTGCGTGAGGTGCGTGGCGGAGTGGGCGCGGGCGATGGCGCGGCGGCGGTGGGCGTCGATGGAGGCCCACACCGGGGCGCCGACGGTGATCTCGCCGACCTGGACGACGCCCTTGTGGACGTGCACGCCGGGCACGGGCTTCTGGACGTCGCGGATCTCGACGACGGCGCCGCTGTCCAGGCGGATGCGGCCGGTGTCGCCGATCTGGCCGCCGCCCTCGGCGTAGAACGGGGTGCGGTCCAGGACGACCTCGACCTCGTCGCCCTCGGTGGCGGCGGGCGAGGAGACGCCGTTGACGAGGAGGCCGACGATCACGGCCTCGTTCTCGGTGAGGGCGTAGCCGGTGAAGTCCGTGGCGCCGGAGTTGTCGGCGATCTCGCGGTAGGCGCCGAGGTCGGCGTGGCCGGTCTTCTTGGCCTGGGCGTCGGCCTTGGCGCGCTCCCGCTGCTCCTTCATCAGGCGCCGGAAGCCGTCCTCGTCGACGGAGAGGCCCTGCTCGGCGGCCATCTCCAGGGTGAGGTCGATCGGGAAGCCCCACGTGTCGTGGAGCAGGAACGCCTTGTCGCCGGGCAGCACGGTGGAACCGGCGGCCTTGGTCTCGGTGACGGCGGTGTCGAGGATGTTCGTGCCGCCCTTGAGGGCCTTCAGGAAGGCGGCTTCTTCGGCGAGGGCGACGGTCTCGATGCGCTTGCGCTCGGTGAGGAGCTCCGGGTACTGCTCGCCCATGGTCTTGATGACCGTGTCGACGAGCTCGGCCACGACCGGGCCCGAGGCGCCGAGCAGGCGCATGTTGCGGATGGCGCGGCGCATGATGCGGCGCAGCACGTACCCACGGCCCTCGTTGCCGGGCGTGACGCCGTCGCCGATGAGCATCACGGAGGTACGCATGTGGTCGGCGACCACGCGCAGCGAGACGTCCGTGCCGTGGTCGGCGCCGTAGCGCACGCCGGTCAGCTCGGTGGCCTTGTCCATGACGACGCGCAGGGTGTCGGTCTCGTACATGTTCTGCACGCCCTGCAGGATCATGGCGAGGCGCTCCAGGCCGAGACCCGTGTCGATGTTCTTCGACGGCAGGTCGCCGAGGATCGGGAAGTCCTCCTTGCCCTGGCCCGGGCCGCGCTCGTACTGCATGAAGACCAGGTTCCAGATCTCCACGTAGCGCTCGTCGTTGACCGCGGGGCCGCCCTCCTCGCCGAACTCGGGGCCGCGGTCGTAGTTGATCTCGGAGCACGGGCCGCAGGGTCCCGGCACGCCCATCGACCAGAAGTTGGGGCCCATGCCCAGGCGCTGGATGCGCTCGGCGGGGACGCCGACGACGTCGCGCCAGATGCGCTCGGCCTCGTCGTCCTCCTTGTAGACCGTGATCCAGAGCTTCTCCGGGTCGAGGCCGTAGCCGCCGTCCGCCACGGAGCTGGTGAGCAGCTCCCAGGCGAGCTTGATGGCGCCTTCCTTGAAGTAGTCACCGAAGGAGAAGTTGCCGCACATCTGGAAGAACGTGCCGTGCCGCGTGGTCTTGCCGACCTCTTCGATGTCCGGGGTGCGGACGCACTTCTGGACGCTGGTGACGCGCGGGGCGGGCGGCTTGGTCTCACCCAGGAAGTAGGGCTTGAAGGGCACCATGCCCGCGGGGACGAGGAGCAGCGTCGGGTCGTCTGCGATCAGCGACGCCGACGGCACGACCTTGTGCCCGCGCTCCTCGAAGAAGCGCAGCCAGCGGCGGCGGATTTCAGCCGACTCCATCAGTGGTCCTCATTCCGGTTGTACGGGTACGTCGTGTTCGTCGTGTTCGTGGCGCCGCCCAGGGACTTCGGGCTCCTGCGGGCGTGGTGCTCCACGACCGCGAGGCGGCGCTGGGCGGGCAGTTCGGGTTCGACCGGGGCGTTCAGGCCGAGGGCGTCGTCCAGTTCGGCCTCGCGCTCGGCCATGCCGTCGCGGACGTCGAGCGCGAAGTCCTTGAGCCGGTGCCCGGCTTCGAGCGCCTTGTCGGCGGCCCGTGCGGCGAGGCTCTCCGGGGTGAGCTGCTTCAGCTTGCGGTTGACCTTCGTGGTGGCCCATACGCCGGCGGCTGCGCCCGCTGTGAACCAGAACGTACGGCGGAACATCGCTGCGTCAGTCCTTCTTCCGCTTGCCCCGCCGTGCGGACGGGAGGGTGCGGCCCACGATCACCGTACGACGGGACGGCTTGGCGGGCACTTCTTTACGACCGAGGGCCCGGCGCACTCCGTAGCCGAAGGCCGCGACCTTGACGAGGGGTCCGCCGAAGGTCGTGGCGACGGTGCTGGACAGCGCCGACGCGTTCGACGTGACCTCCTGGACGTCCGAGGCGATCGCGTCGACGCGGTCGATCTGGGTCTGTGCGGAGCGCACCGCCTCCGAGGCGTCCGCGAGGAGCGGCACCGCCTGCTCGGTCACGTCCGCGACGAGCTTGGTGGTCGCCCTGAGCGTCTGCGCCAGCCTCGCCAGCGCCACCGCCAGGAAGGAGACCAGAATCGCCCAGAAGACGGCCACCAGGATCCCGGCCACCTCTCCACCGGACACTGCGCACCGCTCCCTGAGACACCGCCCTGGATTCCCCCGTGGGATGCCCCTGTGGGTTCCAAGGTCGTCGAACGTCGAAAAGTAGTGCTCCGACCCTATCGCGCCGGGGCCCGCCCTCCGTACCGCATTACCGCACGCGGCACTTGGCGCGGGCGGCGCCCGCGCGAAGTGGGCGAACAGATTGTACGGACTGCGTACGCATGAGTACGCTCCGTTCCCCATGCGACGCTCTCAGCGCCCCGACGGCCGTCGGAACGATTCCTCACCCCAGCCCCGCACGCCCGGGAACCTGCCCGCGGAGCTCACCGCCTTCGTCGGGCGCACCGCCGAACTCGCCGCGCTGACCGACGCGTTGGCGTCGGCGCGCCTGGTCACGGTGACCGGGGTCGGCGGCGTGGGCAAGTCGCGGCTCGCCGTGCGGGCGGCCGCCGCGGTCCGGCCGCGCGACGGCGCCTGGCTGGTGGAGCTCGCGCCGGTGCGGGACCCGCACCTCGTGGAACACGCGCTCGCCGGCGCCCTCGACCTGACCGACCACACCAGCAGGTCGCCGCGCCAGGTGCTTCTCGACCGGCTCTCGGGGCGCGAGCTGCTGCTCGTGGTGGACGGCTTCGAGCACCTGGTGGACGCCACCGCATCGCTCGTGCGGGAGCTGCTCCTGCGCTGCCCGGGGCTGCGGGTGCTCGCGGCGGGCCGCAGACCGCTCGGCGCCGAGAGCGAGCGGGTCTTCCCGCTCGCCCCGATGCCGGAGGCGGACGCGGCCGCCCTGTTCGCCGACCGGGCGGCGGCCTGCCTGCCCGGCTTCGCGCTCGACGGCGGCGACCGGGCCGACGTCCTCGAACTCTGCCGCCGCCTCGACGGCATCCCGCTCGCCGTCGAGCTGGCCGCGGGCCGCCTGCGGGCGCTGTCCCCCGGGCAGCTCCTGTCCCGCCTCGACGACCGGTTCCGGCTCCTGAGCGGGACCCGGCGCGACGCGCTGCCGCGGCATCAGACGCTGCGGACGGCGATCGGCTGGAGCCATGAGCTGTGCACGGCGCAGGAGCGGCTGCTGTGGGCGCGCCTCTCGGTGTTCTCCGGCCCGTTCGACCTGGAGGCGGTCGAGTACGTGTGCAGCGGCGAGGGGCTGCACGCCGACGACGTCCTCGACGTCGTGGACGAGCTGCTCGCGCAGTCGGTCCTGGCCCGCGAGGAGAGCCCGACGGGCGTGCGCTACCGCATGCTCGACACCGTCAGGGCGTACGGCGCGGACTGGCTGGCGGCCACGGGCGACGCGGAGCGCATGCGGCGCAGGCACCGCGACTGGTACATGGGCCTCGCCACCTGGTGCGAGCTCGACTGGTTCTCGCCGCGGCAGGAGGCGGTGGCCACGCTCGTCGAGTGCGAGCTGCCCAATCTGCGGGCCGCCCTGGAGTTCTGCCTCACCGACCCGGACGAGACGCACCTCGGGCAGTACCTGGCGGGCACGCTGTGGTTCTGCTGGGTCGGCTGCGGGCGGCTCGCGGAGGGCAGGCACTGGCTGGACCGGGCCGTCGAGCTGGAGGGCACGCACGAGGACTCGCGTCTGAAGGCGCTGTGGGTGCTCGGCTACGTCGCGATCCTGCAGGGCGACACGGTGCCCGCGCTGAGCGCCCTGCAGGAGTGCAAGGACACGGCGGAGCTCACGGGCAGCCCCGTCGCGGCCGCGTACGCCGTGCACCGCCTGGGCTGTCTGGCGCTGGTCACGGACGACATGCCGCGCGCGGAGCGCCTGCTGCGCGCGGCGCTCGACGCGTACCGGCGAATCGGCGAGCTGAACAGCAATGTGCTGATGGGGCAGGTCGAGCTGGCGATGGCCCTCGCCTTCCAGGGCGCGCTCGGCGACGCGGTGGAGCTGTGCGAGGAGGTCCGGCAGGTCTGCGAGGACCACGGCGAGCGCTGGGCCCTCGCGTACGCGCTGTACGTCCTCGGGTACGCGGCGTGGACGCGCGGCGAGCCGGACCTCGCGCGGGACCTGGTCACGCGGTGCCTCGACCTCGACCACACCTTCCACGACCTGCTCGGCACGGTGCTCGCGGTGGAGCTGCTCGCGCTGTTCACGGTGGCGGAGGGCGACGCGGCGGAGGCGGCGGTGCTGCAGGGCGTGGCGTCGCGGATCTGGCCGTCGGTGGGGCTCGCGCTGTTCGGCTCGGAGTACTTCGGCGGGCCGCACGCGCTGTGCGAGGCGAAGGCCAGGGAGCGGCTCGGCGACGAGCGGTACGAGGCGTGCGTGCGGTCCGGCGCGGAGCTCGGGCGGGACGCGGCGGTCGCCCGGGCCCTCGGCGGGCACCGGGCGCCGGTGGCCGAGGGTCGGCAGCCGCGGCGCGGTGACGTACCGGCCCCGCACACGCGAAAGCCCGCCGCCTCCCCCACCACGAAGGGCGGGGAGACGGCGGGCTGAGCCAGGTGAGGCTACGTCCGGGTCAGCGGGCGTAGTACTCGACGACGAGCTGCTCGTCGCAGATCACGGGGATCTCCTTGCGGTTCGGCTCGCGGTCCAGGCGGAAGGCCAGGGCCTTCAGGTTGACCTGGAGGTAGCGCGGGGTCTCGCCGTCGGCGGCGAAGCCACCCTCGCGCGCGACCTCGAACAGCGGCTTCTGGCGGCTGCGCTCGCGGACCATGACGACGTCGTCCGGCTTCACGCGGAAGGACGGCTTGTCGACCTTGTGGCCGTTGACCTCGATGTGGCCGTGGACGACCATCTGGCGGGCCTGGTAGATCGTGCGGGCGATGCCCGAACGCAGGACCAGGGCGTCGAGACGGCGCTCGAGCTCGATGATCAGGGCCTCACCGGTCTTGCCCTGGACCTTGGAGGCACGCTCGTAGGCGCGGACGAGCTGGCGCTCGGACACGTCGTACTGCGCGCGCAGACGCTGCTTCTCGAGCAGACGGACCTTGTAGTCCGAGTTCTGCTTGCGGCCGCGGCCGTGCTCGCCCGGCGGGTAGGGGCGGGCCTCGAAGTACTTGACGGCCTTCGGGGTCAGCGCGATGCCGAGGGCACGCGACTTCTTGACCTTGGGGCGGGACTGGTTCGCCATGAACCAAACACCTCTGTTTTCTGGTACGTGATCGGCTTCACCAGGGTTAGGGGAGGTCGCATCCGCAGCCAGGGAAACCCGGCGGGCCCTGAGGCTCGCCCGGCAGCCGCTCTCTGGTCTGGGCACATACGTGCAGCACGCGAGTGGCCCACCGACCGCTTCCCCGGGGGGATGGTGGTGGGCTGCCCGCGACACCTTCGACGGTGCGCGACGCTCCTGGATCCCCGGTGCCGCGCGAGCGTGCGCGGCGGTGGGGTTCCGGCTGGGTGTCCCGCTCTGGTGACGCCGGTCGGGGACCGGACACGGGACTCAGCACTTCGAGGCAGTTTACAGGGTGCTCAGGGCCGCTTGCGACCGAGGTGCTTCCTGGTCCAGTCGACCGCATCCGCGTACCGGGCCTCGGCGCCGTGCCGGGTCGGGGTGTAGTACTCGCGGTCCTTGAGGGCGTCCGGGGCGTACTGCTGCGCGGCGATGCCCTCGGGCAGGTCGTGCGGGTACACATACCCCTGGGCGTGGCCGAGCTTGGCCGCGCCCTTGTAGTGGCCGTCGCGCAGGTGGGGCGGGACGGGGCCCGCGTGGCCCTTGCGGACGTCCTCCAGGGCGGCGCCGATCGCCGTCGTCGCCGCGTTGGACTTCGGGGCGAGGGCGAGGGCGATCGTGGCGTGGCTGAGCGTGAGCGCGGCCTCCGGGAAGCCGATCATGGCGACGGCCTGGGCGGCCGCGACCGCCGTGGGCAGCGCCGTCGGGTCGGCGAGGCCGATGTCCTCGCTCGCGGAGATCATCAGGCGGCGGGCGATGAACCGGGGGTCCTCGCCGGCCTCGATCATCCGGGCCAGATAGTGCAGGGCGGCGTCGACGTCGGAGCCGCGGATGGACTTGATGAGGGCGCTCGCGACGTCGTAGTGCTGGTCGCCCGCGCGGTCGTACTTGACCGCCGCACGGTCGACCGACTCCTCCAGGGTCTGGAGCGTGATCTCCTGCTCGCCCTTGGCCAAGGCCGCGCCCGCGCCCGCCTCCAGGGCGGTCAGGGCGCGGCGCGCGTCGCCGCCCGCGACGCGCAGGAGGTGCGCCTCGGCGTCCTCGGGCAGGGTGACCGCTCCCCCGAGGCCGCGCTCCTCGGTGAGGGCGCGCTTCAGGAGGGCCCGCAGGTCGTCGTCCGTGAGCGGCTCCAGGGTCAGGAGCAGCGAGCGGGACAGGAGCGGGGAGATCACCGAGAAGTACGGGTTCTCCGTGGTCGCCGCGATCAGGGTCACCCAGCGGTTCTCCACGGCCGGGAGGAGGGAGTCCTGCTGGGCCTTGCTGAAGCGGTGGATCTCGTCGAGGAAGAGGACGGTCTCCTTGCCGTGGCCGCCCATCGCCCGGCGCGCGCCGTCGATGACCGCGCGGACCTCCTTGACGCCCGCGGTGATCGCGGAGAGCTCCACGAAGCGCTTGTTCGTCGCCTTGGAGACCACGTACGCCAGCGTCGTCTTGCCGATGCCGGGCGGGCCCCACAGGAACACCGACGACGGTCCCGCGGGCCCTCCCCCGCTCTCGCCGACGAGCCGGCGCAGCGGCGATCCGGGCCGCAGCAGATGCTGCTGGCCCACGACCTCGTCGAGCGTGCGCGGGCGCATCCGGACGGCCAGGGGACTGCTCGCCGGGTCCTTCTCCTGGCGGTCCTCGGCGGCGGCGGTGAACAGGTCGGGCTCCACGTCGAGAACCCTATGTCACCCCACTGACAATCAGGCCGGGGCCGCCGGACGGGGCCACCGGACCGGGCGGTCAGACCCAGAGGTCGGAGCCCCACCGCGTGAGGATCAGCATGGCGATGATCCCGATGTGCACGACCGGCAGGGCCCAGGTGAAGTCCTCGAAGAAGGTCTTCAGCCAGCCGGGCGCGGGCAGGAAGCCGTTGCGGACGTTGAACGAAGTGACGTACCAGAACATCAGGATCGTGGCGACCCAGGCCAGGCAGCACCACAGGCACAGCGCGTTGATCCGGTACAGCGACTGGAACTGCAACCAGGTGCAGAACCCGACCCCGAACAGCGTGCCCGCGTTGAACGTCAGCCAGTACCAGCGCGGAAAGCGGGCCCGCCCCAGCAGACTCATGCCCACACCGATCACCACGGCGTACGCGGCAAGCCCCAGCATCGGATTCGGGAACCCGAACGCCTCCGCCTGCTCGCTCTTCATGATGCTGCCGCACGCCACCACCGGGTTGATGCTGCACCCCGGCTGGAAGTTCGGATCCTTCAACAGCTCGAACTTGTCGAGCGTGATCACCCACGACGCCAGCAGCCCCGCCGCACCCGTGATCACCAAAAGCAGCGCGAACGCACGGCTGCCGCCGACGGAAGCAGGGGCGTCGTCGCGGTCCTCGCCGGAGGCGGCGCCGTCCTTCACTGACGCCTTTACTGACAATGGTTTGCTCATCACGCCGTTTCCGTCGCTCGTCGTGGCTGCGGGCAGGGTCATTGTGCCGTACGTGCCTGTGTGTCCATCGTTCGACGGACATCAGTGGGTACGCATGGAGGTCCCCCGGCGTTCGGCGCGGCGGAAGTCTCGACGCCATGACGACAGACGAGCAGCAACTGGCCGTCGCCGTGCGGGGACTGCGCAAGGCCTACGGGGACGTGACCGCCGTCGACGGCGTGGACCTGGCGGTCGAGCACGGCGAGATCTTCGGCATCCTCGGCCCCAACGGCGCGGGCAAGACCACCACCGTCGAGATCCTCCAGGGCCACCGCACGCGTGACGCGGGCGAGGTGTCCGTGCTCGGCGCCGACCCCGGCACGGCGGGGCGTGCCCTGCGCGCACGCATCGGCATCGTGTGGCAGGACGAGTCCGCGCCCGCCGAGCTCACCGTCCGCGAGACCGTGCGCCACTTCGCCCGCTACTACCCGAAACCGCGCTCTCCGGAGGACGTCATCGAGCTCGTCGGCCTCCAGGAGAAGGCGGACAGCCGCGTCAAGGCACTCTCCGGAGGACAGCGGCGCCGCCTCGACGTGGCACTCGGCGTCATCGGCAACCCGCGCCTGCTGCTCCTCGACGAGCCGACCACGGGCTTCGACCCGGCCGCGCGCAGACAGTTCTGGACCGTCATCCGTGAGCTCGCCGACCAGGGCACGACCATCGTCCTGACCACCCACTACCTGGAGGAGGCGGAGGCGCTCGCCCACCGCCTCGCCGTGATCGCACGGGGCCGGGTCGTCGCCGAGGGCGGGCCCGACGCGCTGCGCCGCCACTACGGAGGCGAGGCCGTCGTCCAGTGGACCGAGCCCGACGGCACCCCCCGTGACGTACGCACCCCCGAGCCCACCCGGACCCTCGCCGAGCTCATGGCCCGCTTCGACGACGAGATCCCGGGCCTGCGCGTCGACCGCCCCACCCTGGAGGACGTCTACCTCCACCTGACCGGACAGGAGGACGGCGAGTGACGGCCCCGACGGCCACGCCCCGGGAGACCCGCCCCGCGGCCGAGCGGCTCCCCGGCGCCTGGGGGCTCGGCCTCCAGCGGGGCGCCCTGGAGCTGAAGCAGTTCTTCCGCCAACGCGAACAGGCCCTCTTCACCTTCGCGTTCCCGATCGTCTTCCTCTTCCTGTTCGCGTCGATCTTCAGCGACGACGTGGCGGGCGCCGGGGTCACCGCGTCCCAGCTGTACGTCGCCGCGATGATCGCCGCGGGCCTGATGTCGACGAGCTTCCAGTCCCTCGGCATCTCGATCGCCATCGAGCGCGACGAGAAGGTGCTGCGCCGACTGCGCGGCACACCGATGCCCCCGGCCGCGTACTTCCTGGGAAAGATCTGGCTCGTCCTCGTCACCGGACTGCTCGAGACGGCGGCGCTCCTGGTCGTCGGCGCGGTCTTCTTCGACGTCGACCTGCCCACGTCCGCCGCGAAGTGGGCGACCTTCGGCTGGATCCTGATCCTCGGCCTGACCGGCTGCGCGCTGCTCGGCGTCGCGATCAGCAGCGTCCCCAAGTCCGGGCGCAGCGCCTCGTCCGTGGTCGTCCTGCCGTTCCTGGTGCTGCAGTTCATCTCCGGCGTCTACATCGCCATCGACACCATCCCCGACTGGATGCTGACCATCGGCGCCCTGTTCCCGCTGAAATGGATGTGCCAGGGCTTCCGCGGCGTCTTCCTGCCCGAGTCCGCGCAGGTCCTCGAACAGGCCGGGAGCTGGGAGTACGGGCGTATCGCGCTGGTGCTCGCCGCCTGGTGCGTCGGAGGATTGGCCCTGTGTCTGCTGACCTTTCGCTGGAAGACCCGGCGCGACGGATGACGGGCCGGGAGGGGGCGCGCGACCGGGACCGGTGGGACCGCGGCTTCGCGCTCTGGGACTGCTACTTCGCGGTCGTGTGGCTGGCCACCCTGGTGTTCGTGCTCGGCACCGCCCACCCGGGGCTGCCGGTCCGCGTAGCCGCGGCCGGGCTGCTCGTCCTGCTCGTGCCCTGGTACGTGGCCTTCGGGCGCCCCGTCCTCACGGCCGAGCGGAGCGACGAGCGGCGGGCCCTGTACTGCATCGCGGGCACCGTCGCCCTGTTCCTGCCCCCGGGCGTCCTGGTCGGCGAGACCCGCCTGATGACGTTCGCGCTGGTGCCGCAGTGCTTCATGACCCTGCGGGTGCCGCGGGCGCTCGTCGCCGTCGCCGTGATCAACCTCGCACCGGTGACGGGCTGGGCGCTGCTGTGGCGGGTCGACGCGCAGGACGTGTTCTTCAACGTCGTGTTCGCCGTGGTCACGCTCGTCTTCTCCGCGGTCCTCGGCACCTGGATCATCCGGGTCATCGACCAGAGCAAGGAGCGGGCCGCGCTGATCGCCGAACTGGACGCGAGCCGCGAGCAGATCGCCCGCCTCTCCGCGGAACGCGGCGCCCTCGCCGAGCGCGAGCGCATGTCCCGCGAGATCCACGACACGCTCGCCCAGGGCTTCACCAGCGTCCTGATGCTGGCCCAGGCCGTCGACGCCGAGCTGGAGCGGGACGTTCCGGGAGCCCGCCGCCATCTGGACCTGATGGCGGACACCGCGCGCCAGAACCTCGCCGAGGCCCGCGCCCTGGTCGCCGGGCGCGCCCCCGCCGACCTCGACGGCGGCTCCCTGCCGGACGCGCTGCGCCGCCTGGCCGCCCGGCACCCCGCCGACGTCGCGGTCACCGGCACGGCCCGGCCACTGCCCCCGGGGCTCGAAGTCGTGGCCCTGCGCGCCTGCCAGGAGGCCCTGGCCAACGTACGCAAGCACGCGGGCCCCGACGCCACGGCGACCGTCACGCTCGCCTACGGAGAGGGGGCCCTGACGCTCGCGGTGCGCGACACCGGGTGCGGCTTCGACGCCGGCGCGCCGCACGACGGCTTCGGCCTGCGCGGCCTGCGCGCCCGCGCCGCCGAAGTCAGCGGCACCGCCGACGTGACCAGCGCCCCGGGCGACGGCACCACCGTCACCGTCTCGCTCCCCGTACCCGAGAGGACCCCGACGTGATCCGCGTCCTGCTGGCCGACGACCACCCCGTCGTGCGCGAGGGGCTGCGCGCCATGCTCAGCGCCGAGCCCGACCTGGACGTCGTCGCCGAGGCGTCGAGCGGCCCCCGCGCGGAGGCGCTCGCCGCCGAACTGCGGCCCGACATCGTCCTGATGGACCTGCGGATGCCCGGCGGTGGCGGCGTCGAATCGATCCAGCGGATGGCCGCCGCGGGCCTGCCCTGCCGGGTCGTCGTCCTCACCACGTACGAGACGGACCGCGACATCCTGCGCGCCGTGGAGGCGGGCGCCGCGGGCTATCTCCTCAAGGACCTGGCCCGTGGCGAGCTGGCGGACGCGGTGCGGGCCGCCGCGCGCGGCGAGACCGTCCTCGCGCCGTCCGTCGCGGCGCGCCTGGTCGACCAGTTGCGGGCCAGGCCCGAGCGCCCCCGGCTCTCGGCGCGCGAGGTCGCGGTGCTGCGGCTCGTCGCGGAGGGGTGTACGAACGCGGAGGTCGGGCGGCGGCTGCACGTCGCCGAGTCGACGGTGAAGACGCATCTGCTGCGGGTCTTCGGGAAGTTGGGGGTGGACGACCGCACAGCGGCGGTGACGCATGCGCTGCGCCTCGGCCTGCTGGACTGAGTCCCCTCGCAGGGAGCGAGGTCGCGGGGCTCCGCCCCGGACCCCGCTCCTCAAACGCCGGAGGGGCTTGATTACGCCAGCTTGCCCTGGAGAACCGCCACGATCTCGTCCACCGCGACGGCCTCCTGCTCGCCGGACTCCATGTCCTTCAGCTGGACGACGCCCTCGGCGAGGTCCCGCTCGCCTGCGACAATCGCGTACCGCGCGCCGGAGCGGTTCGCCGCCTTCATGGCCGCCTTCAGGCCCTTCCCGCCGTACGAGAAGTCCGCCGCGACGCCCGCCCTGCGCAGCTCGGTCACCTTGGAGAACAGCACGCGCCGGGCCTCCTCGCCCAGCGGCACCGCGAACACGCTGGTGGCCTCGGGCAGGTCCAGGGCGACGCCCTCCGCCTCCAGGGCGAGCACCGTGCGGTCCACGCCGAGCGCCCAGCCGACCGACGGCAGCGCGGGGCCGCCGATCATCTCGGACAGGCCGTCGTAGCGCCCGCCGCCGCCGACCGCGGACTGCGAGCCGAGGCCGTCGTGGACGAACTCGAAGGTGGTGCGCGTGTAGTAGTCGAGCCCGCGGACCAGCTTCGGGTCGTCCTCGTAGGCGACGCCCTCCGCCGTCAGGAGCTCGCGCACCTGCTCGTGGTACGTCTTGCACGCGTCGCACAGGTAGTCGCGCAGCATCGGCGCGCCCACGAGCTGCTTCTGCACGTCGGCGCGCTTGTCGTCGAGGACGCGCAGCGGGTTGATGTCGATGCGGCGGCGGGTCTCCTCGTCCAGGTCGAGCCCGCGCAGGAAGTCCTGCAGGGCCGCGCGGTAGACCGGGCGGCACTCCTTGTCGCCGAGCGAGTTCAGCAGGATGCGGAACTCCTTCAGGCCGAGGGAGCGGTACGCCTGGTCGGCCAGGACGATCAGCTCGGCGTCGAGCGCCGGGTCCTCGGCGCCGATCGCCTCGGCGCCGACCTGCGAGAAGTGACGGTAGCGGCCCTTCTGGGGGCGCTCGTAGCGGTACTGCGAGCCGGAGTACCAGACCTTGACCGGGAGGTTGCCCGCCTTGTGCAGGTTGGCCTCGAGGACGGCGCGCAGCACGGAGGCGGTGGTCTCGGGGCGCAGCGCGAGCTTGTCGCCGCCCTTGGTCTCGAAGACGTACATCTCTTTGGTGACGATGTCGGTGGACTCACCGACACCGCGCGCGAAGAGCTCGACGTTCTCGAAGCCGGGCGTCTCGATGTAGCCGTATCCGGAGTTGCGCAGCGGCGCGGCGATCGCCTCGCGCACCGCGAGATAGGTCGCGGAGCCGGGCGGAAGCAGGTCGTACGTGCCCTTGGGGGCCTTGAAGGTGCTCACTTCAGAAGTCTCTCGTCAGATTCCTCGTCGAGGGGCGGACGTGGGGTCCGCGCCCGGGCCGGCGGCCACCTGCCGCAGATACGGGTTGGTGGCGCGCTCCTGGCCGATGGTCGTCTGGGGGCCGTGGCCCGAAAGCACCACGGTCGAGTCGTCGAGCGGCAGGCACACGCGGGCCAGCGAGTCGAGGATCTCGGTGTGGGAGCCACCGGGCAGGTCGGTGCGTCCGATGGAGCCGGCGAACAGCAGGTCGCCCGAGAAGAACACCGACGGGATGTCGGGGGTCTCGGGCATCCGGAAGGTCACCGACCCCTTCGTATGGCCCGGGGCGTGCGCGACGGAGAATTCGAGCCCGGCGAGCTGGAGTCCCGCGCCGTCCGACAGCTCACGGAGGTCGTCGGGCTCCCCGATGGTCAGCTCGCCCATGAGCGGCATGCCGATGGAGCGGCCGAGGGCCTTCTCCGGGTCGCTCATCATGTACCGGTCCTCGGGGTGGATCCAGGCGGGCACGTCGTGCGCGCCGCAGACCGGGACGACCGAGGCGACATGGTCGAGGTGGCCGTGCGTGAGGATGACGGCGACGGGCTTGAGCCGATGCTTCCTGAGCGCTTCCTCGACGCCCGGGGCGGCCTCGTGCCCCGGGTCGATGATCACGCACTCCTCGCCCGCGGCGGGGGCGACCAGGTAGCAGTTGGTCCCCCAGGCCCCGGCGGGAAACCCGGCAATGAGCACGATCGTCCTTCGCTTCGTCTGGGCTGTCGTCTGGGCTGTTGTCTGGGCAGTCGTCCGGGCACTCGGCGTCGGCGCGGTGGCGCCGGCGGAGATTGCGGCAGTTCAGAGCCTACCGGCGCTGCCGATTCCACAGCCAACCCGTATACGGTACGGGGCACGCGCGGCCGGTCGTGCCGCGCGCCGACGGCTTAGGCGAGGAGTGGACCCGGTGGTCAGCCAGGAACAGCGGCGCAAGCAGCTCGCGCGGGAGAAGTTCTTGCGGCAGCAGCAGCGGCGGGAGGCCGCGCGGCGCAGGCGGCGGGCGCGCAACGCCGTGATCGCGGGCGCGCTCGCGGTGATCGTGGCCGGCGGCGCCGTGTCGTACGCCGCGGGCGCCTTCGACGACGGGGGCTCCAAGAGCGACGACGCGGCCGCGGACCCGACGCCGAGCAAGCCCAAGGACCCCTGCCGCAAGGCCGCGCCCGGCAAGGTCAAGCCGCTCAGCTTCAAGAAGGAGCCGAAGCTGGCCATCGACAAGTCGGCCGCGTACGCGATGAAGCTCAGCACGACCTGCGGCGACATCGACATCGACCTGGACGCGGCGAAGGCCCCGCGGACCGTCAACTCCTTCGACTTCCTGGTGAACAAGGGGTACCTGGACCACACCAGGTGCCACCGGCTCACCGCGGGCACCGTCAACGTCCTGCAGTGCGGCGACCCGAAGGGCACCGGCGAGGGCACCCCCGGCTACTCGATCCCGGACGAGAACCTGAAGGACAAGCGCCTGCGGGGCAATGTGTATCCGGCGGGCACGGTGGCCATGGCGAACCGCTACAAGGCCGATACGAAGAAGGGCCGCGACACCGGCGGCAGCCAGTTCTTCCTCGTCTACCAGGACAGTCAGCTGCCGCCCGACTACACACCGTTCGGGACGGTGTCGGCGTCCGGCATGAAGGTCCTGAAGAAGATCGCCACCGCGGGCGAGAGCACCGGCGGGGGTGACGGGGCGCCGAACGCGACGGTGGTCATCGACAAGGCGACCGTCCGCAAGTCCTGACCGGAGCGACCCGTCGTAGGCGAATTTCGCCCGCGCTGGATGCGGACAGCCGCCCCGCCGGTCGCCTATGTTGGCGGTGACGAAACTGTGGACGATGCCGGGGGCCCGTGGCCTTGTGCAGGCATCATGTGGAGGAGGCGCTGTGAGCAGCGACCCGTGGGGCCGCGTCGACGAGACGGGGACCGTGTACGTGCGTACGGCCGACGGCGGCGAGCGAGTGGTCGGTTCGTGGCAGGCAGGATCTCCCGACGAGGCCCTGGCCTATTTCGAGCGCAAGTACGACGGTCTGGTCGTCGAGATCGGACTTCTCGAGCGCCGGGTGCAGACGACCGATCTGTCGGCCAAGGACGCGACGACCGCCATCGACCACCTGCGCCAGCAGGTCGACGAGGCGCACGCCGTGGGCGATCTGGAGGCCCTGGGCAAGCGCCTCGACAAGCTCGTCGCGGCCGTCGAGGAGCGCCGCGAGGAGCGCAAGGCGCAGAAGGCGAAGCAGTCGGACGAGGCACGGCACGCCAAGGAGGCCCTGGTCGCCGAGGCCGAGGAGCTCGCGCAGAGCGAGCAGTGGCGGGCCGCGGGCGAGCGCCTGCGGGCGCTCGTGGACACGTGGAAGGGGCTGCCGCGCCTCGACCGCAAGTCCGACGACGAGCTGTGGCACCGCTTCTCGCACGCCCGCTCGGCGTTCTCCAAGCGCCGCAAGGCGCACTTCGCGCAGTTGGACGCGCAGCGCGAGGAGGCCCGCAAGGCCAAGGAGAAGCTGGTCGCGGAGGCCGAGGCGCTGTCGGGTTCGACGGACTGGGGGCCGACGGCCGCGCGCTACCGCGAGCTGATGACCGACTGGAAGGCGGCGGGCCGCGCCCAGCGGGAGCACGAGGACGACCTGTGGAACCGCTTCCGCGGCGCCCAGGACGTCTTCTTCGCGGCGCGCAGCGCGGTGTTCGCCGAGCGCGACGCGGAGCAGTCGGAGAACCTGAAGCTGAAGGAGGAGCTGGCCGAGGAGGCCGAGAAGCTCCTTCCGGTCACGGATCTGAAGACGGCCCGCGCGGCGTTCCGCTCCATCAACGAGCGCTGGGAGGCCATCGGCCACGTCCCGCGCGACGCCCGGCCGAAGGTCGAGGGCCGCATGCACGCCGTGGAGCGGGCCCTGCAGGACTCCGAGGAGGCCGAGTGGCGCCGTACGAACCCTGAGGCCCGGGCCCGGGCCGAGGGCCTGACAGGTCAGCTCCAGGCCGCCGTGGACAAGCTGAAGGGCCAGATCGAGGCCGCGCGCGCGGCGGGCAACAACGCGAAGGCGGACAAGCTCCAGAAGGAGCTGGACGGCCGTCAGGCGCTGCTCGACCAGGCGCTCAAGGGCCTTGAGGAGTTCGGCGGCTGAGCCGTCTCCCGGCTTTTCCGGTCTCTACGGAGAGGGGCTCCCGTACATCGCGTACGGGAGCCCCTCTCCGTAGGAGACGGTTTACGGCACGTGGGAGACGGTTTACGGCCTGCGGGCCGAGGTCACGCGGTACACGTCGTACACGCCCTCGACTCCCCTGACCGCCTTCAGGACGTGCCCGAGGTGCTTCGGGTCGCCCATCTCGAAGGTGAACCGTGAGGTGGCGACGCGGTCGCGGGAGGTCTGGACGGCCGCCGACAGGATGTTCACGTGCTGGTCCGAGAGGATGCGCGTGACGTCGGAGAGCAGGCGCGAGCGGTCGAGGGCCTCGACCTGGATGGCGACGAGGAACACCGAGGACTGGGTGGGCGCCCACTCGACCTCGAGGATGCGCTCGGGCTCGCGGGACAGCGACTCCACGTTGACGCAGTCGCTGCGGTGAACCGATACGCCACTGCCGCGCGTGACGAAGCCGATGATGGGGTCGCCGGGCACGGGCGTGCAGCAGCGGGCCAGCTTGACCCATACGTCGTCGACGCCCTTGACGACGACGCCCGGGTCGGCGCTGGAGCGGCGCTTGGTGCGGCCGCGCGAGGGCGGCGCGCTCTCGGCGATGTCCTCGTTGGCGGCCTCCTCGCCGCCGAGGGCCTGGACGAGCTTCTGCACGACGCTCTGCGCCGTGACGTGGCCCTCGCCGATCGCCGCGTACAGCGACGAGATGTCGGGGTAGCGCATCTCGTGCGCGAGCGTGACGAGGGAGTCGCCGGTGAGGATGCGCTGGATCGGCAGGTTCTGCTTGCGCATGGCGCGCGCGATGGCGTCCTTGCCCTGCTCGATGGCCTCCTCGCGGCGCTCCTTGGAGAACCAGGCGCGGATCTTGTTGCGTGCGCGGGGCGACTTGACGAAGCTCAGCCAGTCGCGGCTCGGCCCGGCGCCCGCGGCCTTGGAGGTGAAGACCTCCACCAAGTCGCCGTTGTCCAGGGTCGATTCGAGCGGCACGAGCCGGCCGTTGACCCGGGCGCCTATGGTGCGGTGGCCGACCTCGGTGTGGACCGCGTACGAGAAGTCCACCGGAGTGGCGCCCGCGGGCAGCGCGATGACGTCGCCCTTCGGGGTGAACACGAAGACCTCGTTGCGCGACAGGTCGAAGCGCAGCGACTCCAGGAACTCGCCCGGGTCCTCGGTCTCCTTCTGCCAGTCGAGCAGCTGGCGCAGCCACGCCATGTCGTTCAGGTGGTCGTCCTTCTTGCCGGACGACTTGGGCGCGTCGGTGCGCACCTTGGAGGCGCCCGCGACGGCCTCCTGCTTGTACTTCCAGTGCGCGGCGATGCCGTACTCGGCGCGGCGGTGCATGTCGAACGTGCGGATCTGCAGCTCGACCGGCTTGCCGTTGGGGCCGATCACCGTCGTGTGCAGCGACTGGTACATGTTGAACTTGGGCATCGCGATGTAGTCCTTGAACCGGCCGGGGACCGGGTTCCATCGCGCGTGCACGGTGCCGAGCGCCGCGTAGCAGTCCCTGACCGTGTCGACGAGGACGCGGATGCCCACCAGGTCGTAGATCTCCGCGAAGTCACGGCCGCGGACGATCATCTTCTGGTAGACGCTGTAGTAGTGCTTCGGCCGGCCGGTGACGGTGGCCTTGATGCGGGCGGCGCGCAGGTCGGCCTGGACCTCGTCGGTCACTATGGCCAGGTACTCGTCGCGCTTCGGCGCGCGCTCGGCGACCAGGCGCACGATCTCGTCGTACATCTTGGGGTAGAGGATCGCGAAGGCGAGGTCCTCCAGCTCCCACTTGATGGTGTTCATGCCCAGGCGGTGCGCCAGCGGAGCGTAGATCTCCAGCGTCTCGCGGGCCTTCTTCTCCTGCTTCTCGCGCTTGAGATAGCGCATGGTGCGCATGTTGTGCAGGCGGTCGGCGAGCTTGATGACCAGGACGCGGGGGTCCTTGGCCATGGCGACGACCATCTTGCGCACGGTCTCGGCCTGCGCGGCCTCGCCGAACTTGACCTTGTCCAGCTTGGTGACGCCGTCGACGAGCAGGGCGACCTGGTCGCCGAAGTCGCGCTTGAGGGTGTCGAGGCCGTACTCGGTGTCCTCGACGGTGTCGTGCAGCAGGCCCGCCATCAGCGTCGCCGGGTCCATGCCGAGCTCGGCGAGGATCGTGGTGACGGCCAGCGGGTGCGTGATGTACGGGTCGCCGCTCTTGCGCTTCTGGCCGCGGTGCCAGCGCTCGGCGACCTGGTAGGCGCGCTCGATCTGGCGGAGGGTCGACGTCTCGATCTTGGGGTCGTTGCTCCGCACGATCCGCAGGAGCGGTTCGAGCACCGGGTTGTACGGGTTCGAGCGCTGGACGCCGAGACGGGCGAGGCGGGCGCGGACGCGGTTGGAGGAGCCCGAGCGCTCGGGCTTGCCGGAGGCGGAGCGCGTGCCGGGCGGCGGGGCCGGGCGGTGCTCGGGCGGGGGCTTGGGGCGGGCCTTGTCGGCCGGCGCCTCGCTCCGCTCGCCGTGCGTGGGCGCCCCGCCGTGCGTCGACGTGCCGCCGGGCGCGGGGGTCGCTCCGGGCGCGCTCTGCGCCTGCTGCGCGGGCGTGGCGGCGGGCGTCGCGGCCCGCTCTGCCTGCTTGGCGGACTTGGCGGCGGCAAGTGGCTGGGACTCGTCTGGCAAGAGCGCTCCCTGTGCGCGATCGGGTCCCCCGGTCAGGTCCCGAAGTGCCCATGGTATCGATCCTGGGCCCGTGGCTCGCCTTCGGCCGGTGAGACGGCTCTGTACTGGAGAAACACCGGAGGCGGGCGCCGGATTCCAACCGGGCCCGCCTCCGTGCGCGCGGATGCCTCCGCGCCGCCGCCTCAGAACGCTCCGAGCACTCAGACCGTGAGGAGCGCCTCCAGGGGGGCGCCGTCCAGAGCGGGAACCAGCCGCTCACGGCCGCCCAGGAAGCCCAGCTCCATCAGCACCGCCACACCGGCCACCTCGGCACCGGCGCGGCGGATCAGCCGCAGCGACGCCTCGGCGGTGCCGCCGGTGGCGAGGACGTCGTCGATGACCATGACGCGGTCGCCCGCGGCGAGGTCCTCGGCGTGCACCTCGATCTCGGCGCTGCCGTACTCCAGGTCGTACGCCTGGCTGAGGGTCGCTCCGGGGAGCTTGCCCGCCTTGCGTACGGGGATGAAGCCGAGCCCGGCGCGCAGCGCCGCCGGGGCGCCCAGGATGAAGCCGCGCGCCTCCAGGCCGATGATCTTCGTGGCGCCGTGCCGGGCGCTCAGGTCCGCGAGTGCGTCGGTGAGGGCCGCGAACGCCGCCGGGTCGGCGAGCAGCGGCGTGATGTCCTTGAACATCACGCCGGGCGTCGGGTAGTCCGGCACGTCACGGATGCGGCTGAGCAGCAGCTCCTCGATGCCCCGCTCTCTGGTCTCGGTCATCGGCGCTTCCCCGACGGGCGGCCGCGGCCGCGGTTGCGGGAGGGCTGGGAGCGCGGGCCCGAGCGCGGGCCGACCACCGCGGCCGCGGCGTCCTGCGCGGGCGCCTCGTCCGGCGCCTCGTCGGCGTCCGGTGCGGGGGTCTCGGCGGACTCGCCCTTGGCGGCCGCCGCCCTGCGCTTGGCGAGCACCCGCTTCTTCAGGGCCTTCATCTGCGGCTCGGTCTCCTTGAGATCGGCGACCAGCGGGGTGGCGATGAAGATCGAGGAGTACGCGCCCGCGGCGAGACCGACGAAGAGCGACAGCGAGATGTCGTTCAGCATGCCGGCGCCGAGGAAGCCGCCGCCGATGAACAGCAGGCCGGCCACCGGGAGCAGCGCCACGACCGTGGTGTTGATCGAGCGCACCAGCGTGCCGTTGATCGAACGGTTGGCGATCTCGCTGTAGGTGAAGCGGGTCTGCTTGGTGATGTCCTTCGACTGTTCCTTGAGGCTGTCGAAGACCACGACCGTGTCGTACAGCGAGTAACCGAGGATCGTCAGAAGGCCGATCACCGTGCCCGGCGTGACCTCGAAGCCGACCAGCGCGTAGATGCCGACGGTGATCGTGATGTCGTGGATCAGCGCGATCAGCGCGGCGATGGCCATGCGCCACTCGAAGGCGATGGCCAGGTAGATCACGACGAGGACCATGAAGATCGCCAGGCCCTGCCAGGCCTTGTTGGCGATCTGGTCACCCCAGCTCGGACCCACCAGGTCCGCGTTGATGTCGTCCGCCTTCATGTCGAGCTCCTTGGCGAGCTCGGCCTTGATCTGGTCGGACTTGTCGGTGTCGACACCGCTGATCTGGATGCGCAGGGTGTCGTTGCCGAGCCGCTGGGCGATGGCCTGGTGGCCGGAGGCGTCCTGCGCGACCTCCTCGGCCTTGGCGGCCGAGACGCTGGTCTTCGGTGTGTTGAAGACGGCGCCGCCCTCGAACTCGATGCCCATGTGCAGGCCCCGCACCATCAGGGCGACGAAGGCCGTGATGGTGATCAGGATCGAGATCGCGTACCAGATCTTGCGCTTGCCGACGAAGTCGTAGCCGACCTCGCCGCGGTAGAGCCGGGCGCCGAGATTGCCGAGCTTCGACATCTCACGCCTCCTTCGGGTTCGAGTCGACGGGGGCGGCGGGGGCGCTCGTACGGCGCGAGCGGCGCAGCGGGGGCTTGGCGCCGAGCCGCTTCGGGTCGAGACCGGACCACTTGTGGCCGTTCGCGAAGAACTTCTTGCGGGCCATGATCGTCATCAGCGGCTTGGTGAAGAGGAACACCACCACGACGTCGAGGAGCGTGGTCAGGCCGAGCGTGAACGCGAAGCCCTGGACCTTGCCGACGGTGACGATGAAGAGCACCGCGGCGGCGAGGAACGACACGAAGTCCGACACCAGGATGGTGCGCCGCGCCCTCGGCCAGGCGCGCTCGACGGCGGGCCGCAGCGTGCGGCCCTCGCGGACCTCGTCCCTTATACGCTCGAAGTAGACGATGAAGGAGTCCGCGGTGATGCCGATGGCGACGATCGCGCCACAGACGGCCGGGAGGTTCAGCGCGAACTTAATCGTCGGGCCGAGCAGCGTCATGATCGTGTACGTGAGCGCCGCGGAGACGCCGAGGCTGGCGATGGCGATCATGGCCAGGCCGCGGTAGTACGACACCAGGTAGATGATGACGAGCGCGAGGCCGATGGCGCCCGCGATCAGGCCGGCGCGCAGCTGCTCGCCGCCGAGGGCCGCGCTGACCGTGGTGACGCTCTGCTCCTTGAAGGTCAGCGGGAGCGCGCCGTACGACAGGATGTTCGCCAGGTCCTTGGCCTCGTCCTGGTCGAAGCTGCCGGAGATCTCGGCCTCGCCGGTGGTCAGCGCCCTGGTGACGTAGGGCGCGGAGACGACCTCGCCGTCCATGACGATGCCGAACTCGTTCTGCGGCTGCTGCTTGCCCGCGAGCTTGCCGGTGATGTCGGCGAACTGCTTCGTGCCCTTGCCGGAGAAGCTCATCGTGACCTTCCAGCCGGCGGCACCCTGCTGGTCGAACAGCGCCTTGGCGTCGTCGACCTCCTTGCCGCTGACCTCGGAGGGTCCGAGGATGTACTTGTCCCAGCTGCCGTCCTTGTTCTGGCCGCAGGCGACGACGGGGTCGGACGGCTTGACGCCCTCCTTGGCCTTGACGCGGGCCATCTTGTCCGTGCAGTCCAGCGTCGCGAACTGCTGCTGGAGCTGGGCGGAGGGGGTGTCGTCGGCCGGGGGCGCCGGCGGCTCGTCCTTCTTGCCGTCGTCCTTCTTGCCGTCCTTTGCCTTGCCGGACGGCGTCGTGGACGGGGTGGGGTCGGCCTTCAGGGCGTCGGTGACGGCGCGGCCCTGGGTCGTGGGGGACGAGGTGGGCGAGGACGACTGGTCCGTGGACTTGTCGTCCTTGGACTTGTCGCCGTCCTTGTCGCTGCCGCTCGGGGACGGGGACGAGCTGGGCTTGTCCTTCTGGTCCTTGTCGCCCTTGTCGCCCTTCCCCTTGTCGCCCTTGCCCTTGCCGCCGTCGACGGGGCCGGTGCTCGGCTGCTGGGCGAGGACGGGCCGGAAGTACAGCTGCGCGGTGGTGCCCACCTGCTTGCGCGCCTGCGTGGCGTTCATGCCCTTGGGGATGTTGACGATGATGTTCTCGGAGCCCTGGGTCTGGACCTCGGCCTCGGAGACACCCAGACCATTGACACGCTTGTTGATGATGTCAACAGCCGTGTTCATGTTGGTCTCGTTGATCGCGTTCTTCTGGCCCGGCTCGTTCTTCGCCTGGAGCGTGATGCTCGTACCACCGGCGAGGTCGATGCCGAGGCGGGGCGTGGTGTGCCCGGAGAGGAACATCCCCCCGGTGAGCGCCACCAGGGCGATCAGGATGAAGACCAGGGTGCGACCCGGTTTCCCCTGGGTGCCCTGCCTTCGGCCCTTCTTGGGTGCTGCCACCTTCTCGTTCTCCCTGTCCAACCGTCGGCCCGCGGCTCCCCCCGACCTTCGCCGAGCGGGGATCCCGGGCAGGCGGCCATGAAGTTGTGTCGAGACGCGGCGCGAAATCACCTGTGGCGGGGGCCGCGGTGCGCGAGCGGGCGCACGAGCCCCCTGCCGTGACTACTTCGCGCCGGACTCGCCGTCGGTCTTCTTCGGCTCTGCGTCGTCGGCCTCGGGGGCCTCATCGGCCGCGTCCTTCTTGCCGAGGTCGATGCGCGAGTCGTCAGACACGGGCTCGTCGGTCTCGTCGGTCTCGGTGAGGGAGGAAGCGTCGTCCGGCACCACCGGGGTGTCGTCCTCGGGCTCCGCGCCGTGCACGATGCGGTTGTACTCGTCGTCGTCCAGGACAGCGCCGATGGAGTTCTTCGCGTAAACCGCGTGGACTCCCGGGGCCACCTCAAGGAGGACCGAGTCGTCGTGGACCTCCTTGACGGTGGCGTACATGCCGCCGATGGTGCGGATGCCGGTGCCAGGCGTCATGTCGTTGCGCATCTGGGCGGCCGCCTGCTGCTTCTTCTTGGCGGACCGGGTCATCAGGAACATGGCCCCGATGAGCACGATGAACGGGAGGAGGGTCACGATATTCACGGGACGGAGTTTCCTTCGCACGACCGCGTGGTGAGGCGGCCTGATGGATGGGGGTGGGCGGCGCTGCCTGTAAAGGCGGCATCGGCGGAGTCTAAGCGAGTCCGCGCCTAACGAACAACGCTCAGCATGGCACCGCAGTTCCTGCCGGTGCGACTCTCCGCGCCGATCCGAGCCACCTCACGTACCGAACAGGTCCTGCTGGCCGTTTCCGCCCCCCTGGCGGGGTGGAGTCAGGCCGAGGTGGGCCCAGGCCGCGGGCGTCGCGACCCGGCCGCGCGGGGTGCGGGCGAGCAGTCCCTCGCGCACCAGGAAGGGCTCGGCCACCTCCTCGACCGTCTCGCGCTCCTCCCCCACGGCGACGGCGAGCGTCGACAGGCCGACCGGGCCCCCGCCGAAGAGCTTCAGGAGCGCTTCGAGGACGGCGCGGTCGAGCCGGTCGAGGCCGCGGGTGTCGACCTCGTACACGCTCAGGGCCGCGCCCGCGATCTCCTGGGTGATCACGCCGTCGGCCTTGACCTGGGCGTAGTCGCGCACGCGGCGCAGCAGGCGGTTGGCGATGCGCGGGGTGCCGCGGGACCGCCCGGCGATCTCGGCGGCGCCCGCCGTGTCGATCTCCACGTCGAGCAGGTGCGCGGAGCGGTGGATCACGCGCTCGAGCTCGGCCGGTTCGTAGAACTCCATGTGGGCCGTGAAGCCGAAGCGGTCGCGCAGCGGGGGCGGAAGCAGGCCCGCGCGGGTCGTGGCGCCGACCAGCGTGAACGGCGGCAGCTCCAGCGGGATGGCGGTGGCGCCCGGGCCCTTGCCGACGATGACGTCGACCCGGAAGTCCTCCATCGCCATGTACAGCATCTCCTCGGCGGGCCGGGACATGCGGTGGATCTCGTCGAGGAACAGGACCTCGCCCTCCTGGAGCGAGGACAGGATGGCGGCGAGGTCGCCCGCGTGCTGGATGGCCGGGCCGCTGGTGATGCGGATCGGGGCGGCCATCTCGGCGGCGATGATCATCGAGAGTGTGGTCTTGCCGAGGCCGGGGGCGCCGGAGAGCAGGACGTGGTCGGCGGTGGCGCCGCGGGCGCGGGCGGCGCGCAGCACGAGGTCGAGCTGCTCCCTGACCTTCTCCTGGCCGATGAACTCGCCCAGGTCCTTGGGGCGCAGGGCGGCCTCGACCGCCTGGTCCTCGCCGTCGGCGACCGCGCCCACGAGGCGCTCCGCGGCGGGGTCGACGAATCGCTCGGCCGCGCTGGCTGCGGCCGTCGGCTCGTCGGTCGTGTCGTCCCAGTTCATGCGGTGTGCCTCGCGGTGGTGTGCAGGGGGCTTGCGGTCAGCGGGTGCGGTTCAGGGTCTGGAGTGCGGCCTTGAGGAGCTGGCCGACCTGGGGGGTGCCGCCGGCCGCCTCGGCCTGCGGGGCGACGGCGGTGACCGCCTCGTCGGCCTCCCGCGTCGCGTACCCCAGGCCGATGAGCGCGGCGTGCAGCTGCTCGCGCCAGCCCTGGGTCACGGGGGTGCCGATCGCCGGGCCGCCGGTGCCGAGGGGCTCGCCGAGGCGGTCCTTCAGCTCCAGGAGCAGCTTCTGGGCGCCCTTCTTGCCGATGCCGGGCACGGCGGTGAGCGCCTTCTCGTCGCCGGTGGCCACGGCGCGGCGCAGCGCGTCTGGGCTGTGCACGGCGAGCATGGCCTGGGCCAGGCGCGGGCCGACGCCGCTCGCGGTCTGAAGCAGCTCGAAGGTCTGGCGCTCGTCGTCGTCGGCGAAGCCGTACAGCGTGAGGGAGTCCTCGCGGACCACCAGGGACGTGGCGAGCTTGGCGTGCTGGCCGACGCGGAGGCCGGAGAGTGTGCCCGGAGAGCACTGGACGGCCATGCCCACGCCGCCCACTTCGACCACGGCGGTGTCCGGGGCGAGGGCGGCGACCGGGCCGCTGACGAAGGCGATCATGCGGTACGGCCTTTCGGTGCGTGCGGGGTGTTCGCTGCGGTCCTCGATGCCGCGGTGCGCGGTGCGCTCGCCGCGCGGGGGGAGTCCGCCGCGTACGGGGATGGCGGCCGCTGGGCGGCCTGCTGGTCCTTGATGGCCTGCTGGAGGCGGTTCTGCGCGGGGGCGCGCCAGATGTGGCAGATGGCGAGCGCGAGGGCGTCGGCCGCGTCGGCGGGCTTCGGCGGCGCGTCGAGCCGCAGGAGGCGGGTGACCATCGCCCCGACCTGGGCCTTGTCGGCGCGGCCGCTGCCGGTGACGGCGGCCTTGACCTCGCTGGGCGTGTGCAGCGCCACGGGGATGCCGCGCCGGGACGCGCAGAGCATCGCTACGGCGCTGGCCTGGGCCGTGCCCATGACCGTACGCACGTTGTGCTGGCTGAAGACGCGCTCCACGGCGACGCATTCGGGGCGGTGCTCGTCGAGCCACTGCTCGATGCCCTGCTCGATGGCGACCAGGCGGTGGCCGAGCTCGGCGTCCGCCGGCGTGCGTACGACGCCGACGCCGCGCATCGTGAGCGGTCGTCCCGCGACGCCCTCGACGACGCCGACACCGCACCGGGTCAGCCCCGGGTCCACGCCGAGTACCCGCACCGATCCCCCCTTCTTCGATCGCCTGTTTGTGCAGGCTATCGGGTGCCACTGACAAAGCGACGGGCCGACGGGGTGTGTCCCGCCGGCCCGTCGCTCACTCACTGACTCGCTGTCAGGCGTCGACCTTCGCCATCACGTCGTCGGAGACGTCGAAGTTGGCGAAGACGTTCTGCACGTCGTCGCTGTCCTCGAGGGCGTCGATCAGCTTGAAGATCTTCCGGGCGCCGTCCTCGTCCAGCTCGATCTGCATGGTCGGGACGAAGTTGGCGTCCGCCGAGTCGTAGTCGATCCCGGCCTCCTGGAGCGCGGTGCGGACCGCGACCAGGTCGGTGGCCTCGCTGAGCACCTCGAAGGACTCGCCCAGGTCGTTGACCTCTTCGGCACCGGCGTCCAGGACCGCGCCCAGGACGTCGTCCTCGGTCAGCTCGCCCTTGGGGACGATCACGACGCCCTTGCGGTTGAACAGGTACGACACGGAGCCCGGGTCGGCCATGGAGCCGCCGTTGCGGGTCATGGCGACGCGGACCTCGGACGCCGCGCGGTTGCGGTTGTCCGTCAGACACTCGATGAGCACCGCGACGCCGTTGGGGCCGTAGCCCTCGTACATGATCGTCTCGTAGTCGGCGCCGCCGGCCTCCAGGCCCGCGCCGCGCTTGAGCGCGGACTCGATGTTCTTGTTGGGCACCGACTGCTTCTTGGCCTTCTGCACGGCGTCGAAGAGCGTCGGGTTGCCGTCCAGGTCGGCGCCGCCGGTGCGGGCCGCGACCTCGATGTTCTTGATCAGCTTCGCGAAGAGCTTGCCGCGCTTGGCGTCGATCACGGCCTTCTTGTGCTTCGTCGTAGCCCATTTAGAGTGGCCGGACATCTGCCTGTCTCCTTCGCGTAACCAACCTCAGTAACGAACGTCAGAGATCCTACAAGGACCGCTGCCCCTGCTCGGCCCGGACCATGTCCACGAAGAGGCCGTGGACCCTGTGGTCGCCCGTCAGTTCCGGGTGGAAGGACGTGGCGAGCGCGTTGCCCTGGCGTACGGCGACGATGTGGCCGTCGTGCTCGGCGAGCACCTCGACCGCCGCGCCGACCGACTCGACCCAGGGGGCGCGGATGAAGACGCCCTCTACAGGGTCGCCCTCGACGCCCTTGACGTCCACCGCCGACTCGAAGGACTCGTTCTGCCGCCCGAAGGCGTTGCGGCGCACGATCATGTCGATGCCGCCGAACGTCTCCTGGCCCGAGCGGGGGTCGAGGATCTTGTCGGCGAGCATGATCATGCCCGCGCAGGTGCCGTAGACCGGCATTCCCGCGCGCACGCGCGTGCGGAGGGGCTCCATCAGGCCGAAGAGGACGGCCAGCTTGGAGATGGTGGTGGACTCGCCACCGGGGATGACCAGACCGTCGACCTCGGCGAGCTCTTCGGGGCGCCGGACCGGCCTGGCCACGGCGTCGGCCGCGGCCAGGGCGATCAGGTGCTCCCGTACGTCGCCCTGGAGGGCCAGGACACCGATCACGGGTGTGTCGTTCATCGGGTGCTTACCAGCCGCGGTTCGCGTAGCGCTCGGCCTCGGGCAGGGTGTCGCAGTTGATGCCGACCATGGCCTCGCCGAGGCTGCGGGACGCGTCCGCGATGACCTTGGGGTCGTCGTAGAAGGTGGTGGCCTTCACGATGGCGGCGGCGCGCTTGGCCGGGTCGCCGGACTTGAAGATGCCGGAGCCGACGAAGACGCCCTCGGCGCCGAGCTGGCGCATCAGGGCGGCGTCGGCCGGGGTGGCGACGCCACCGGCGGAGAACAGGACGACCGGCAGCTTGCCGAGCTCGGCGACCTCGCGCACCAGCTCGTACGGGGCGCGCAGCTCCTTGGCGGCGGCGTACAGCTCGTTGTTGTCGAAGCCGCGCAGCTTGGCGATCTCGTTCTTGATCTGGCGCAGGTGGCGGACCGCCTCGACGACGTTGCCGGTGCCGGCCTCGCCCTTGGAGCGGATCATCGCGGCGCCCTCGGCGATGCGGCGCAGGGCCTCGCCCAGGTTGGTGGCGCCACAGACGAACGGGGTCGTGAAGGCGAACTTGTCGGAGTGGTTGACCTCGTCGGCCGGGGTGAGCACCTCGGACTCGTCGATGTAGTCCACGCCGAGGGACTGCAGGACCTGGGCCTCCACGAAGTGGCCGATCCGGGACTTGGCCATCACCGGGATCGAGACCGCGCTGATGATGCCCTCGATCATGTCCGGGTCGGACATGCGGGCCACGCCGCCGTCCTTGCGGATGTCGGCCGGGACGCGCTCCAGGGCCATGACGGCGACGGCGCCCGCGTCCTCGGCGATCTTGGCCTGCTCCGGCGTCACGACGTCCATGATCACGCCGCCCTTGAGCTGCTCGGCCATGCCGCGCTTCACGCGGGCGGTGCCGGTCGCGGGGGCGTCGGCGGACTGGGGGGTGCTGGAGAGCGTGCTGGACACGGGTGACCTCACTCGGTGGAGACGAAGCTGTGGCGGGGCGTCGGCCATCGGGGGCCGCGGCGTTTCCGCTGCCCCGAGCAAACGCCCGGGGACCAGGCCACAGCAAGGGCCAATGGTGAGGCGGTGGCTCGTTTTACCGCGCCGAGTGCGGTCCAGTGACGACTGGGGCACTCTGGGTGACCACTTCCCGGAGGCCACCGGGTGGCCCACCCTTGCGGAATGCCGAAAGGGGCGCGGAGGGTGCGGGACGGGGCGCGGGCAGCGGTGGCGCCGATCAGGCGCGGCGCACGACGGCTGGACACGTGGTGGGACACGCACGGGGCAGTGACGAACCTCGTCCTGCCGGTGTCCGCCGTCTGGGACTTCCTGACGCAGGGACTGCGTTGGTGGATGGCGCCTTTCTGGCTGCTCGCGGCCGTGTCCTTGGGCATGTGGGGCGAGGAAGTGGCCAAGCTGGTCCGCAAGAAACGCGGCGGCACCAGACCCGACTAGGGCGTGTCTTTCGGATCAGGCCGGATCAGCCCGCGGCGTCTGGTGCGGTGCATCGCAAGGCGGAGCATCGTCCTCGTACTGGGCGTACTCGGGCGGTGCGACAACGCGGCGAGGTGCCGTACCAGGCGTCGCGGGCCCGGCCTGATCCGAAAGACACGCCCTAAGCCGCGGAGCGGTCCGCCAGCGCCGCCGGGGGCTCGTCGTCCATCTCCACCGCCATGGGGAACGGCGCGTGCCCGGCGAGCCGGAACCAGCGGACCTTGCGGTGGCGGCGCAGCGCGCGGGCCGCGCGTACGGCGTCGTTGTGGAACCGCCGTGCCATCGGTACGCGGCGCACGGCCGCGGCCAGCTCGCTCGCGGCCTCTTCACCGCCGGGCGCCTCGCGCACCGCTTCGACCTGCTGGGCCTCTCCGAAGATCGCGCGCAGCGCCTGGCTCAGCTCGCTCTCGGCGACCTCGCGGTGCTCCTCCTCCGCCTGCCGCGCCGCGTGCGCCGCCTCGTACAGGACGATCGACGCGGCCGGGTCGAGCACTCCGGAGGTGGCCAGCTCCTGGGCGACCGAGGCGCGGCGCAGCAGCTGCGCGTCGAGTGCGGCGCGGGCCGCGTCGATGCGCGCGTGCAGCCGGTCGAGGCGTCCCGCGGTCCAGCTCAGGTAGAGGCCGATCGCGAAGAGGGCAGCCGCGATCCAGATCAAAGTGGAGGTCACAGGCGCCTAGGCTACCGCCCGGATGTGGTGCCGGATTTTCGGCGCTTCGCGCCTCGTCCTCAAGCGCCGGACGGGCTCCTCAGGCGGTCTCGCTAGTCCCTGGCCAGCCCGAATCGGGCGCGCAGGCCCGTGCGTTCGTCCGCCGCGACGGCCGCCGCGCCGTCCGTCACCGTCTCGTACACCGACAGGATGTCCGCGCCCACCGTCGACCAGTCGAAGCGGCGCACGTGCTTGCTGCCCCGCTCGCGGAGCTCCTCGCGGCGCGCCGGGTCGCCCAGGAGGCGCAGGGCCGCGGCGGCGAGGGAGTCCGCGTCCTCGTTGGCGAACAGGTCGCCCGCCGTGCCCTGGTCGAGGACCTGGGCGAAGGCGTCCAGGTCGCTGGCGAGGACGGGGGCGCCCGCCGACATCGCCTCGACCAGGATGATGCCGAAGCTCTCACCGCCGGTGTTCGGGGCGACGTACACGTCGACGCTGCGCAGCAGCCGCGCCTTGTCCTCGTCGCTGACCATGCCGAGGAACTCCACGCGGCTGCGCATCTCGCGGGGCAGCGAGGCGACGGCCTCCTCCTCGTCGCCGCGCCCGGCCACGAGCAGCCGGGTCCCCGGGCGCTCGGCGAGGATCTTCGGCAGGGCCTTCATCAGGACGGGCAGGCCCTTGCGGGGCTCGTCGATGCGCCCGATGAACCCCAGGGTCTCGCCCGCCCGTCTCCCACCACCCTCAACCGAGCTGCGCGCCCCTCCTGATTGCCACTCGGGCTTGGGCTCGGCCCGGGCGAAGAAGTCGACGTCGACGCCGTTGGGGATGACGACCGCGTCGCCGCCGAGGTGCTCGACGAGCGTGCGGCGCGCGTACTCGCTGACCGCGATGCGCGCGCTGATCTTCTCCAGGGCGGGCTGCAGGATCGGATACGCGGCGATCATGGCCCGCGAGCGCGGGTTGGACGTGTGGAACGTCGCCACGATCGGCCCCTGCGCCGCCCAGCACGTCAACAGGCCGAGCGACGGCGACGTCGGCTCGTGGATGTGGATGACGTCGAAGGTGCCGTCGTGCAGCCAGCGGCGGACCCGCGCGGCCGACAGGAAGCCGAAGTTGAGCCGGGCGACCGAGCCGTTGTACGGCACCGGCACGGCACGGCCCGCCGAGACGACGTACGGCGGCAGGGGGGTCTCGTCGTCCGCCGGGGCGAGGACGGACACCTCGTGGCCGCCTGCGATGAGGTGCTCCGCCAGATCGCGGATGTGGAACTGGACGCCGCCCGGGACGTCCCACGAATACGGGCAGACGATCCCGATCCTCACGGCGTCCCCTCTGCCCGCTTCTCCGTAGAGGGCGCCTTCGCCGGATCCAGGTCCGCGAGCCACAGGCGCTGCAGCATGTGCCAGTCCTCCGGGTGCTCGGCGATCCCCGTGGCGAAGGCGTCGGCCAGGGCCTGGGTCATGGCGGCCGTCTTCTCGGCCCGGGTACCCGTTTCCGGGACCTCGACAGGCGGGTGGACGCGGCCCTGCATGACGGGCGACTCGTCGTACCAGAGCGTGACCGGAAGCAGCAGCGCGCCCGTCTGCTGGGCGAGCGCGGCGGGTCCGGCCGGCATGCGCGCGGTCTCGCCGAAGAACTTCACCTCGACGCCCGACGCCGACAGGTCGCGGTCCGCGACCAGGCACACCAGGCCGCCCGCGCGCAGACGCCGCGCCAGCGTGCCGAACGCCGAGCCTCCGGTGTGCGGCAGGACCTCCATGCCGAGGCCGCTGCGGTAGGCCACGAAACGGTCGTACAGGGACTCCGGCTTCTGCCGCTCCTGCACGGTCGTGAAGGGCGTCTCGAGCTTCGTGGTGACCCAGGCGCCCGCGAGGTCCCAGTTGCCCAGGTGCGGCAGCGCCAGGATGACGCCCCGGCCGGACTCCAGGCCGTCGGTCAGATGGTGCACGTCCTTCGGCACGAACCCGGACCTGATGCGGTCCTTGCTCCACGCCGGGAGCCGGAAGGACTCCATCCAGTAGCGCATGTACGAGCGCATGCCCGCCTTGGAGAGCTCGGCCAGGCGCTGCGGCGTCGCGTCGGGCACCACGCGCGCGTAGTTGGCCTCCAGGCGCAGGACGCCCTTGCCGCGCCGCTTCCACGCGGCGTCCGCGATGGTGCGGCCCAGGCGCACGGCCACGGGCTCGGGAAGCTTCTTGACCGTGCTCCAGCCGAGGCCGTACAGCGCGTCGATCAGCTTCTCCGTAGTGCGGCTCATGAGGCCGTCTCGCTCTCCTGCGCGGCCTCACGCGCGGCCGCCTCGTCCGCCTCCGCGGACTCGCGGCGTACCGTCACCACGCGCTGCACGAGCGTGACGAGGCTGCCGACGGCCACGATCCACAGGGCGACGGGCAGCAGCACGTCGATGCCGGGGACACCGAACTTGTGCAGCCCGGCGAAGCCCGCGGCGACCAGCGAGATCACCAGGCGCTCGGCGCGCTCCACCAGTCCGTTGACCGCGACCGGCAGGCCGATCGCCTCGCCGCGCGCCTTCGTGTACGACACCACCTGGCCGCTCGCCAGGCAGAAGATCGAGACGGCGCACAGGACGTTGTCGTCGCCGGAGCCCGCGTACCAGAGCGCGAAGCCGCCGAAGATCGCGCCGTCGGCGACCCGGTCGAGCGTGGAGTCCAGGAACGCGCCCCACCGGCTGGAGCGGCCGAGCTGGCGCGCCATGTTGCCGTCGACGAGGTCCGAGAACACGAAGAGCGTGATGACGACCGTGCCCCAGAAGAACTCCCCGCGGGGGTAGAAGACCAGCGCTCCCGCCATCACCCCGGCCGTGCCGATGAGCGTGACCGTGTCGGGGCTGACCCCGCGGCGGATGAGAAACGCGGCGAACGGTGTGAGGACACGCGTGAAAAACGCACGCGCGTACTTGTTCAGCATGGCCTTCCCGAGGGTCGGTGCGCACGGCGGCCCCGTTGGCCACCGGCTGGCCCATCGTAGTCACGCCCCGGACACCCCGGCTCGCCCCCTCACGATCGCGTACGACGTATGGACGCACAGTGACGCAAGTGGAAAGCTCGGAAGCACCGCGGGCGTCGTCGGAGCCGCCCCGCACCCGGCCTCCGTGTGTCCGCGCTGAGCCAGCATCCCTGAGGGGGCTGAGCCTCCTCATCCATGCACGTAACCGGGAGGCCAAGGCATGGGCGACAAGGCGAACGCACACCCCGGAGCCGCCGGCAGGGCAGCTGCGGCCGACCATCCCGCGTCCGTACGGAATGTGGTGCTGGTCGGCCACAGCGGATCGGGCAAGACGACTCTGGTGGAGGCCCTCGCGCTGACCGCGGGGGCGGTGAACCGGGCCGGCCGGGTGGAGGACGGCACGGCGGTGTCCGACTACGACGAGATCGAGCACCGCCAGCAGCGCTCGGTCCAGCTGTCCCTCGTTCCCGTGGAATGGGGCGGCTGCAAGATCAATATCCTGGACACACCGGGATACGCCGACTTCGTCGGGGAGCTGAGGGCCGGTCTGCGCGCCGCGGACGCGGCCCTTTTCGTCGTCTCCGCCGCCGAGGGCACCGAAGGCATCACCGGCGCGACCCGCATGGTGTGGGAGGAGTGCGCCGCCGTCGGCATGCCCCGCGCCATCGTGATCACGCACCTGGAGTCGGCCCGCGCCGACTTCACCGCGATGACCCGCACCTGCGCCGAGGCCTTCGGCGCCGACGACCCCGACGCCGTCCTGCCCCTGTACCTGCCGCTCCACGGCGAACAGGGACCCGACGGGCACCAGCCCGTCACCGGCCTGATCGGACTGCTCTCGCAGCGCGTCTACGACTACGCGTCCGGCGAACGCAAGGAGTCCGAGCCGGGGGCCGACCAGCTGCCCCTCATCGAGGAGGCCCGCAACAAGCTCATCGAGGGCATCATCGCCGAGAGCGAGGACGAGTCCCTGATGGACCGCTACCTCGGCGGCGAGGCCATCGACCACCGGACCCTGGTCCAGGACCTCGAACGGGCCGTCGCGCGCGGCATCTTCCACCCCGTGCTCGCCGCCGCGCCCGCCGCCGAGGGCGCCCGCCAGGGCCTCGGCACCGTCGAGCTCCTGGAACTGGTCACCGGCGGCTTCCCGACCCCCCTCGAACACCCCGCGCCCGCCGTCACCACACCCGACGGCAAGCCCCGGCCCGCGCTCAGCTGCGACCCCGAGGGCCCGCTCGCCGCCGAGGTCGTCAAGACCGCGTCCGACCCCTACGTCGGCCGGATCTCCCTGGTCCGGGTCTTCTCCGGCACCCTGCGCCCCGACGAGACCGTCCATGTCTCCGGGCACGGCCTCGCCGACCGCGGCCACGAGGACCACGACGTGGACGAGCGCATCGGCGCGCTCTCGGCGCCCTTCGGCAAACAGCAGCGCACCCTCTCCCGGGCGATCGCCGGCGACCTCGCCTGCGTCGCCAAACTCGGCCGCGCCGAGACCGGCGACACCCTGTCCGCCAAGGACAACCCGCTCCTGATGGAGCCCTGGGACATGCCCGACCCCCTGCTGCCCCTGGCCATCCAGGCCCACAGCAAGGCCGACGAGGACAAGCTCTCGCAGGGGCTCTCCCGGCTGGTCGCCGAGGACCCCACGATGCGGCTCGAACAGAACCAGGACACCCACCAGGTCGTCCTGTGGTGCCTCGGCGAGGCCCACGCCGACGTCGCCCTGGAGCGGCTGCGCAGCCGCTACGGCGTACAGGTCGACGTGATCGCCCACAAGGTCTCCCTGCGTGAGACCTTCGCCGCCAAGTCCGCGGGCCGCGGCCGCCATGTGAAGCAGTCCGGCGGCCACGGGCAGTACGCCATCTGCGAGATCGAGGTCGAGCCCCTGCCCGGCGGCAGCGGCATCGAGTTCGTCGACAAGGTCGTCGGCGGGGCCGTGCCGCGCCAGTTCATCCCCTCCGTCGAGAAGGGCGTGCGCGCGCAGGCGGCCAAGGGCGTCGCCGCGGGCTACCCCCTCATCGACATCCGCGTCACCCTGCTCGACGGCAAGGCCCACTCCGTGGACTCCTCCGACGCGGCCTTCCAGACCGCGGGCGCGCTCGCCCTGCGCGAAGCGGCCGCCGACGCCACCATCCACCTCCTCGAACCCGTCGCGGAGGTGCAGGTCCTCGTCGGCGACGACCACGTGGGCTCCGTCATGAGCGATCTGTCCGGGCGCCGAGGCCGGGTCGTCGGCACCGAACAGGCCCCCGGCGGACGCACCCTCGTACGCGCCGAGGTGCCCGAGATCGAGATCGGCCGGTACGCCGTCGACCTCCGCTCCCTGTCCCAGGGCACGGCGCGCTTCAGCCGTTCCTACGCCCGCCACGAGCCCATGCCCCCGCAACTCGCCCAGAGGATCCGCGAACAGGCCCAGGACACCGCCTAGTTGGCGCCCGTCCAGGGCCGCGAGCCCGAATGCCACCCGCCCCTCTCCCCTCCGGGCGGGCGGCATTCGGCCGACCCCTGACGGATGTCGGTGCGCCCCGATACGCTGATGACCTGATCAACTGCTGTACCGGCCAGGTCAACAGGTGTGCCGGGGCACGCAGTCGGGAAGCTCGGGAAACAACCGGGAACAACGCAGTCGGGACGAGCCGCGGCGCCGAGCGGCGCGGCGAGGGGGCGGCAGGTGGCGGACGACGCATTCGACTTCAGGCCAGGGGCCCAGGTGCCGCTCGCGGGCGCCGCCGGGCAGACCGCGGCCACGCACGCCCTGGCCTCCGCGGCCTATCGCGACAGCGAGGTCGACGACATCCTCAAGGCCAACAGCGACTGGCACAAGTCCGTGGTCAAGCCCGGCCGTTGGTCCCTGTGCAAGCCGAGCCTCGGCGAGGCCTTCTCGCGTACGGTCCAGGTGCGCATGCTCGGCGGCGCCCGCAAGCCCCTCATCCAGTCGTTCGGCACCGAGCCCCAGGCCGTCGTCGAGCACTGCCTCGCCGCCACCCGCATCCGCAAGCACCGCGACAGCTGGCTCACGCTCGTCATGGGCGTCTGCGGACTGCTCTTCCTGCCGGGCCTGCTCGCCTGGCTCGCCGTCTTCACGGCCCGCAAGTGGATCTCCAAGCAGAAGGACAAGCGCACCCAGGCGATCGCCACGGCCATCCTCGTCGCCCTCGGCGCCCTCGCGGTCATCGTCCTCGTCAAGCTGCCGTTCGGCGGCTTCTGGGCCTGGTACCTGCGCGTGTCCCCGATCGTCCCGGTCATCGGCTGGTTCTGGGCCAAGCGCATAGCCGAGGGCACCGCCAAGGATCTGCGCGAGCGCTGGGACAGCCTCCTCGCGGGCGGCGGCATCGGCGCCAAGATCCCCGAAGCGGTCCCCGGCAGCCCCGGCGAGACCACCGCCGAGCGCCTGCGCCAGGGCCTCGCCCGCCTCTCCGCGGAGCAGCAGAGCAACTCCATCTTCTACGCGGGCCCCAAGGGGATACTGGGCATGGGCACCCGCTGGGGCAGCTGGCAGCTCGCCGAAGAGCTCGTCCCGCGCGACGAGGGCAAGGAGATCAACCCCTTCCGCAGCTGGGACGTCATACGCTCCGTGCACGACCAGCTCCGCCTCCTGGAGCGCGGCCCCCTGCACACCGGCGGCTTCCCCACGCCGTCGATACGGCACTGGGTCGTCACCCCCATCGGGGAGAACGCGGGAGCGGTGTCCCGTCCGTCCGGCACGGACGTCGACGCCTTCCAGATCAAGGGCCACGAGATACAGCGCATCTGCAACGAGCAGCAGTTCGGCAGCGGCGACCGCCACTACCTGGGCGTGCAGTTCACGCTGTGGGACGGCCAGTTGGTCATCACCATGCTGATCACGGTGACGGTGCTGCACGAAACGCTGCGCATCGAGGTCACCGGCCACGCCCTGGGCCCGGTGCACTCGCTGTTCACCAGCAAGCCCTCGCCCAAGACGAAGACGGTCAGCAAGACCATCAAGTTCTGGGAGACCACGACGCGCAGCCTCCCGCTCGTCGACGCCCAGGAGGTGGTGCGCCTCGCCGTCCGCGCCCCCTTCACCTGGTACCCGCCGATCCTCGACTACCTCGGCGGCAGCCTGGTCCTGCCCGAGCCGTTCGGCCTGCGGCACGCCTGGGCCGACAAGCCCTGGCGGCACCGCTTCATGGCCGACGACGCGCTCCGCGCGGCCACCCCGGTCCTCCGCGTCGTCCACGCGGCCGCGATCAAGGTCCTTGAGGAGAACGGCGTGAACACGGACCGCTTCAGCGGCCGCGCCACGTTCCTCAGCGGCGCGATCCAGGACCCGATGCCGCGCAGTGCCGACGTGTACGGGGCCTAGTCCGCGCACCGAGGCCAGCGGGCCGCGGCCGGGGGCGGGGGTATGGGGGGCGCAAAGGGGGGGGTCGCCCCGAAGGGTGGCGGCCGCGGCACGGGGGGTGGGGGAGTTTCAGCCGGGGCCCCGCCCC